>NZ_QRXX01000005.1:101529-176701 GCF_003462695.1 Collinsella sp. AF16-8 | reverse complement strand
GCTTTGTTTTGAGAAGTTCGCGGAGCCCACTTCTCAAAACAAAGCACGCCTCCCCGGCCCTCGTCTGTAAACTCTTCCGCTGAGCGAGCGGGAGCTCGGACGTTTTTTCGGATGGACTGTCGATGCCCTTCGCTGTAGAGGCGGGCCGCGGGCAATCCGTTCCAATGTTTCCAAATGAATACGCTGTGAGCCGAGAGAGACGATTTTCCCCGCAAGCACTCTAGTATGCTAAAGTACCCAGAAGACCGGCGGAGCTATGCCGGTCTTCTGTTCTATATGAAACACAGCATGAGGAGGCTCATCAGATGACGGCCACACCGTGGGGATTCCGGGACATATTGCCCGAGGAGGCTCAGGCGCGCGAGGAGATTGCGCTGACGGTGAAGGGCTGCTTCAGGGAGCATCATTACCTTCCGGTCGAGACGCCGCTACTCGAGGACAAGGGTTCGCTCGAGGAAGGCGGCCGCATCGCGGATACTCCGTTCAAGCTTTTTGACGACGACGGCCGCTTGTTGGTGGTCCGTCCCGACAACACGCTGCCGATCGTACGCCTGGTTTCGACCCGCATGCGCGCTGCCGACCTGCCCCTGCGCCTTCGCTACGAGGCGCCGGTGGTTCGTGAGTGTCAGCGAAATGCCGGTGGTTCGCGCCAGTTTACACAGTTGGGCTTTGAGCTTATCGGTGCGGGCGATACCGCGGGCGATGTCGAGATCGTCTCGCTCGTGGCCGAGGCCGTGCGCAAGCTGGCACTGCCCGATGCGCGCATTATCGCAGGTAGCGTACGCCCGTTTAAGGAGCTGCTCGCGGCGTGCGAGGATCGCGAGCTGGCCGCCGAGGCCCTGCGCTGTGTGCACGCCAACGACTTTGTGGGCCTCGATGCCCGCGTGGCGGCAAGCGCCGAGTCCGATGCCGTCAAGGCCGCCATTAGCGAGTTGCCGCGTCTGCACGGCGGTGCCGAGGTACTCGACCGCGTGGACGCGCTGCTGGAGGCCGCCGGTATCGTCGCGCCGCTGACGCGCGAGCTGCGTGCCCTGGTCGAGGGCCTGGCACCCGAGGACGCCCAGGTGCTGTCGTTCGACTTCTCTATCATGAACTCTTTCGATTACTACACGGGCTTGGTCTTTAAGGCCTATGCCGGCGGCTTGCCCGATCCGGTCGGTTCGGGCGGACGCTATGACTCCATCTTTACCGGCGCATTTGGCGCCGGTATCGAGGTGCCGGCGGCGGGCTTCGCCTTTTCGCTCGAGCGCCTGGAGGCCGCGCGCACCTCGGCCGAGGATGCCGCTTCCGATGGCGACCATGCTGCGGGCCGTGGCGCCGAGGGCCCGCTGCGTATCGCCGTGCCCAAGGGCTCGCTTAAGGCCGACACGCTCGACGTGCTCGAGGCCGCGGGCCTGGACGTCTCTGAGCTGCGTGACCCCGGCCGTCACCTGATTGTGCGCGGCCGCGACACGCGTGCCGGCGAGGGCACGGTCGGCGATATCGAGTTTGTCATCGTGCGACCCAGCGATGCACCCGCCTTTGTGGGCTGCGGCGGTGCCGATTGCGGCATCTGCGGTTGGGACTCGCTCATCGAGGCCGACCTCAACCTGCTGCAGCTGGTCGATTTGGGCTACGGCCTGTGCACCTTTATCGAGGCGGAGCCCGCGTGGCGCGCCGGTCAGGCCGAGCGCAACTATGCCCGCCGCGGGTCGCTTCGCGTGGCAACCAAGTACCCGCGTATCGCGAGTGCCTGGTATGCCGAGCGCGGCGTGAACGCCGACATCGTTTCGCTGCACGGCAATATCGAGCTGGGGCCCATCGTCGGCATGACCGATCGCATCGTGGACATTACCGCCACTGGTGCCACGCTGCGCGACAACGACTTGGTCATCACCGGCCGCATCATGGACTGCACGGCCCGCTTCTTTGTCAACCCGGGCGCCGCGCGCCTGGACCCGCGCGTTCGCAACCTGGCCGATCGCCTGGCCGCGGCTGTTAAGGACAAGCATTTTGAGCCCGTTGCGGGCTCGGCACAATAGCGCGAGCACGCACGGGCGCCCCAACGTCCGGGCTGCGGGCCGACTGGCGCCGCCGTCCGGCCTCTCGTTTTTCGAACACAACCTCGACCGATAGGGGATACCGATATGAAGACCATCAAGCTTGTTCCCGGTGAGCGCCTCGTTACCAACCAGCTCAACCGCAAGGGCGTGCTGCCGCAAAACATCGTCGACGCCGCCCGCGATATCGTGGCCAACGTGCGCGCCAACGGCGATGCTGCGGTGCGCGATTACTGCCAGCGTTTTGACGGTGTTGAGCTGGAGAGTTTCCGTCTGCCGCAGGATCAGATCGATGCCGCGCTCGAGGGCCTCGACCCGGCTTTTGTCGCCGCGCTCGAGAAGGCCGCGCGTCAGATTCGCGAGTTCCACCAGCGCGAGGTCGAGCAGAGCTGGTTTACCACACGCCCGGACGGCACGATGCTCGGCGTTAAGGTGACCCCGCTCGCGGCGGCCGGCATCTATGTGCCGGGCGGCCGCGCGCAGTATCCCTCCACGGTGCTCATGAATGCCATTCCCGCCAAGGTGGCCGGCGTCAAGCGCGTGGTCATGGTGACCCCGCCGCAAAAAGACGGCCTGATCAGCCCTTACACGCTTGCCGCGGCAAAGCTCGGCGGCGTGGACGAAATCTATATGGTGGGCGGTGCTCAGGCCGTGGCCGCGCTGGCGTACGGTACCGAGACCATTCCGCGTGTCGATAAAATCACCGGTCCGGGCAACGCCTTTGTCGCCGCGGCCAAGCAGATTGTCTCGGGCGACGTGGGAATCGACATGGTCGCTGGCCCCTCCGAGGTCTGCGTACTGGCCGATGCCACGGCCAAGCCCATGGTGGTCGCGGCAGACCTGATGGCCCAGGCCGAGCACGATCCGCTGGCAGCCTGCTATCTGGTGACTTGCGACGAGCAGTTTGCGCGCGAGGTCGAGGCTGGTATCGACATTCTGGTGGCGCAGTCGCCGCGTGCCGAGATTACGCGCGCCTCGCTCGACAACGAAGGCACCATCGTGGTGGCCGCCGACATGGCTGCCGCCGTCGAGGCCGTGAACACCGTGGCGCCCGAGCACCTGGAGCTGCACTGCAAGGACGCAATGGGCCTGCTTGGCGGCATTCGTAACGCCGGCGCCATCTTTGTGGGCGCTTGGAGCTCCGAGCCGCTCGGCGATTATGTTGCCGGCCCCAACCACACGCTGCCGACCGGCGGCACGGCCATGTTCTCCAATCCGCTTTCGGTCGAAGAGTTCGTTAAGCGCTCGAGCGTTATCCGCTATACGCCCGAGGGCCTACTCTCCGACGCTCCCGCTACGCAGCGCCTGGCCGAGGCCGAGGGCCTGTGGGCGCACGCGCTTTCCGCCGCTCTGCGTCGTCGTGTGCTGGAGCAGGGCGAGGATGCCGTGAGTGCCGAGTCGCTGGCTGCGGCCGACCTGACCAAGGTCGCCTGGCCGGGCGACGCCGTGGCGACGGTTGCCGAGGGCGTGGACCTGGCGGCTGCAGGCGCGGATGGCGCCGGTGCGACCGGCGGGGAGGCCTAATATGGCCGAGCTGACGCCCCGCATGAAGGAGCTTGTCCAGCCTTACCTGACCGGTATTGAGCCCTACGATCCTAACTTTACGCCCACGCGCATCAATCTTTCGGCCAACGAGAACACCTATCCCGTGCCCGCCGGCGTGCGCGAGGCGGTTGATGCGGCCCTGGCTGCCATGCCGCTCAACCGCTATCCCGATCCCATGTCCAACGACCTGCGCGACGAGCTTGCTGCCTGGCATGGCGTGACGCGCGAGAACATCTGCGTGGGCAACGGTGGCGACGAGCTGCTCTATAACTACCTGCTGGCATTTGGCGGCGCGGGGAGGACCCTGCTCAACTGCCCGCCGTGCTTTAGCGAGTATGCCTTCTTTGCGTCTCTGTGCCAGACTGAAGTGCGCGATGTGTGGCGCGACCCGGCGACCTTTGAACTCGATCAGGCAGCCGTGCTTGCGGCGGCTCCCGAGTGCAGCCTGGCCATCGTGACCTCGCCCAACAATCCCACGGGCGATGTGGTGCCGCTCGACTTTGTCGCGGCCCTGTGCGATGCATGCCCCGGCATGGTGATGGTCGACGAGGCCTATGTTGAGTTTGCCGACGATTCGTTTGGCGCGGCAACCACAGCGCAAGGGCTTATCGCTAAGCATCCCAACCTGGTGATTCTGCATACGCTGTCCAAGGCGTTTGGCGCTGCCGGCACGCGTCTGGGCTATGTGATCGCGGCGCCCGAGGTCATCGATGTGTTTGCGGCGATTCGCCAGATTTATTCGGTCAATGTGCTGAGCCAGGCCGCCGCGCTTGCCTGCGTGCGTGCCCGCGATGCGTACGCGCCCGTGGTGGCACAGGTTGCATCCGAGCGCGAACGCGAGCTGTGCGCCCTGTGCGCAATGGCTGCCGAGGGCCTGCCCGTGGAGACATGGCCGAGTGCAGCGAATTTTGTGCTCGTGCGCACGCCGCATGCCACGCGCGTGCGCGAGCGCCTGCGCGACGAGTATTCAATTTTGGTGCGCGACTTTAGCTACGCGCCGGGGCTCGCGGACTGTCTGCGCATTACCGTGGGTACCCCGCAGGAAAACGACGAGGTGCTGGCTGCGTTTGCCGCGCTGGTGAAGGAGGAGATGTAGATGGACCGCTATGCCGAGGTAACCCGCAAGACGGGCGAGACCGACATTGTCGTAAAGCTCGACCTGGACGGAAGCGGCGTGTGCGATATCTCGACCGGCGTGCCGTTTTTCGACCACATGCTCAACGCTTTTGGCCGCCATGGTCTGTTCGATCTGACGGTGCACGCGGTGGGCGACGTGGAGGTCGATGCGCACCACACCGTCGAGGACACGGGTATTGTGCTGGGCGAGGCGTTTTGTCAGGCGCTGGGCGACAAGGCGGGCATTACGCGCTTTGCCGACGCGGCGATCGCCATGGACGAGACGCTTGTGATGGCTGCTGTTGATATTTCGGGCCGCGGGCAGGCCTACTGCGAGCTGCCCGTGCCCACCGAGCGCGTGGGCAGCTTTGATACCGAGCTGGCCGTCGAGTTCTTCTACGCCTTCGCGCGCGATGCCAAGCTCACGCTGCACGTTCGCGAACTGGCGGGCGGTAACTCGCATCACATTATCGAGGCCGCCTTTAAGGCCGTGGGCCGCACGATGCGCCACGCCTGCGAGCTCGATCCCCGCGTGCAGGGCATCCCCAGCACCAAGGGCTCACTGTAACCGTCACAAGGGTAAAACCACCACGAAGGTGCCTGTCCCCTTTGTGGTGGTTTTGGACAAAGAGAAGAGGGAGGGTCGCGTGGGCGAACCGAAGATCGTGGTGGTCGACTACCACAAGGGCAACTTGTCGAGCGTCGTGCGCGGGCTTGCGCGCGCCGGTGCCGCCGCCTGTACATCGGACGACCCGGAGCAAATCCGCCGCGCCGACGGCCTGGTCATTCCGGGCGTGGGCGCGTTCTATGACGCGATCGCCTTTATGCGCCAGAGCGGCGAGGAGGCGGCCGTGCTCGATGCCGTTGCCGCCGGAACTCCGCTGCTCGGCATCTGCCTGGGCCTTCAGCTGTTTTTTGAGCGCGGCAACGAGGGCGTGCCGGCGGACGAGGGTGCGGACGCGGAGGACGATGCCTCCGAGCAGGCCGGTGGCCCCTGGGTCGATGGCCTGGGCATCATGCGCGGCTCGTGCACGCGCCTGGAGTCGAGCCGTCTGAAGGTCCCGCATGTGGGCTGGGATCAGGTGCACATGACGCCTGCCGGCGCGGCCGATCCGCTGCTCGCCGGTTTTGCCGAGGGCGCCAATACGTACTTCACCCACAGCTATGCGGTGGCCGACGATGCCGATGCCGCCGATGTTCTGGCGCGCACGCACTACACGCGGAGCTTCCCGTGCATCGTGCGCCACGGCAACGTGTGGGGCTGCCAGTTCCATCCCGAGAAATCCTCTGCGCTGGGTCAGCGCATCCTTAAGAACTTCGTGAGCATCGTCGAGGAGGTTGGCAGATGATCCTGTTTCCCGCAATCGATTTGATCGGCGGCAAGGTCGTGCGCCTAGAGCGCGGCGACCGCAGCCGCTGCAAGGTGTATTCTGACGACCCCGTGGCCGTTGCCCGCTCCTTTACCGAGCAGGGTGCGAGCTGGGTGCACGTCGTCGACCTGTCCGCTGCCTTTGGCGAGGACGAGGACGCGTGCGCTGCCAACTCGGCGGCGATCGAGGCCATCTGCGGCGTCGACGGTCTGTCCGCGGACGTGGGCGGCGGCGTTCGTTCGCTCGCGCGCATCGACGAGCTGGCCGGCTACGGCGCGCGTCGCATCGCGCTAGGCACGGTGCTCGTGACCGAGCCGGGATTTGCCGAGGTGGCGGCGCAAGGCTTTGGCGAGTTACTGGTGGCAGACATTGCCGCCCGTGACGGCCAGGTCAAGGTGAATGGTTGGCGCGACGGCGCGGGTGTGGCGCTCGACGACGCCGTGGCGCAGCTCACCGAGCTGGGCTTTAAGCATCTGGTGTATACCGACATCGCGCGCGATGGCATGCAGACGGGCATCGACGTGGCGGCGTATCGCCATGTGGCCGAGGTCGCGGGCTTTCCCGTCGTGGCTTCGGGCGGCATCTCGACGCTCGACGATATCCGCGCACTGGCCGCGGTGGGCGAGGATGCCATCGAGGGTGCCATTACCGGTCGTGCGCTCTACGAGGGCAACTTTACGCTGGCCCAGGCGTTGGCCGCCGCCCGAGGGAAGGAGTAGCCCATGCTTGCCAAACGCGTGATTCCCTGTCTGGATGTTAAGGACGGCCGCGTGGTCAAGGGCGTCAACTTTGTGAGCCTGCGCGATGCTGGCGACCCGGTGGAGCTGGCGCGCGCCTACGACCGCGAGGGTGCAGACGAGGTCGTCTTCCTGGACATTACCGCGACGAGCGACAACCGCGCGACGACCATCGAGATGGCGGCGCACGCGGCCGAGGAGCTCGTTATTCCCTATACCGTGGGCGGCGGTTTCCGCGACTTGGCGGGCATGCGAACCATGGTTGCCGCCGGTGCCGACAAGGTGTCGCTTAACTCTGCCGCCGTGCGCGATCCGTCGTTGATCAGCCAGGCCGCCGCGGCGTTTGGCAGCCAGGCCGTGGTCGTGGCGATTGATGCCAAGCGCGTGGGCCTGCCCGGTCAGCCGGATGCCGACAAGTGGGAGGTCTTCACGGCGGGCGGTCGCAACGCCACGGGTATCGATGCGGTGGCGTGGGCCGAGGAAGCGGCTCGTCGCGGCGCCGGTGAGATCTTGCTCACCAGCATGGATCGCGACGGCACCAAGGCTGGCTTCGACCTGGCACTCACCCGCGCCGTGGCGCGCGCGGTGCCGATCCCGGTGATCGCAAGCGGCGGCGTGGGCACGCTCGAGCATTTTGCCGAGGGCGTGATCGAGGGCGAGGCCGATGCCGTGCTGGCGGCCAGCGTCTTTCACTTTGGAACTTTCAGCATTCGCCAGGTGAAGGAGTATATGGCCAGCCAAGGCATCCCTGTGAGGCTGGACTTCTAGTGCTGCGGCTTGCCCAGGCACCGCATCTTGCCGCTCAAACCGTCGCTCGCGTACCAAAGTACGCGTCGCTCCTCTTTCGCGGCAACCTGCGGCACCTGGACAACCCTCGCCGACCTGTGGGATTTCGTTTGTTACTTGGGAGAAATGATGAATGAGGTAATAAATGCTACCGAGCTTAAATACGACGCCCGCGGGCTGATTCCTTGCGTGGTTCAGCAGCATGACACCGGTGAGGTGCTTATGGTTGCTTGGATGAACGAGGAATCGGTGGGGCTGACGCTCAAGACCGGGACCACGTGGTTTTGGAGTCGCAGCCGTCAGGAGCTCTGGAACAAGGGCGCGACGAGTGGCAACATGCAGGAGGTCAAGGAGCTCTGGGCCGACTGCGATAGCGATACGCTGCTGGTCAAGGTGGACTCACCGGGCCCGGCCTGCCATACCGGCAACCGTACCTGCTTCTTTAAGCGCGTGGAAGGGGGAGTGCGATGAAAGTCGTGACGCCGTTCGAGGTCGCCGAATGCAACACCGAGCTCCTCCGCGCGGGCGTGCCATGCCGCGTGCACCTGACTGATGCCTGCGGGGCGCAGTCGCTTTGGCTCGAGGCCGAGAAGGAAAGGCTCGATGAGGCCCATGCCGTCATCGTCGAGTTCTTTGAGAAAAAGGGCGCAAAGCCTCGGTTCGATGAGGCCGGTACCTACTTTACGCTGCAGTAACGAGAGGAAATAACCATGGGAGTCAGAACAGCTAACGTGCAGCCGGGAAACATCGGTGAGATGCTGACGGGACTGGCCGAGGTGATTCACAGTCGTCGCGACGCATCGCCGCAGGAGAGCTATACCGCGCGTCTGCTGACCGACGTCGAGGACGAGCTTCTCAAGAAGCTTGCCGAGGAGGCGAGCGAGGTGATCATGGCCTGCAAGGATAACGACCACGATCACATCCGCTACGAGGCCGGCGACCTGATCTACCACCTGCTCGTGACGCTCGAGCGCTACGGCATCACCCTCGACGAACTGGCCGGCGAACTCAACGCCCGCCGCCACTAGTCATTGGGGACGTTCTTAAACGACTAGTTAGGCGAGGGGCGTGGATTCCCATTCGCCGGTGGGGTGGGGGATATCGAAGGCCCGGTAGCCGCAGTCGTAGGCGTGGGCCTGGGCCTCGCGGATGTTCCAGCAGATGTCGCAGGCGCGGTGCGCGTCCGAGCCAAAGGTGATGGGCACCTCGGCATGGGCGAAGCGGCGCAACAGCCCGGTCGCGGGGTAGTAATCGTCGAGCCCCTTGCGCGGTGCGGCGGTCGAGACCTCAACGCGGCGACCCGTATCGTGGGCGCATTCGGCCATCTGCTCCCAAAACGGCGCGGGGTCAAAGTCGGGTGCAAAGCCGTCCTTCGAAAAGCGCATGACCAGGTCGGGATGGGCCATCGCGTCAAAGTTGAGTGAGCTTTCGCAAGCACGGCACCAGTCGTCGACGTAGCACTCCCACACGCCGCGCACGCCTAAGTTTTCCCAAACATGCAAGTTGGTATCGTCGTCGATCCAACCGCAAAGGGAATCGGGTGTATCGGGGCGCGCGACGTCCTCTGTCCCTGCCGTGCCCGCGGCGCCTGCCGCAATATCGCCCGGGTTGCCAATCCAGTGCACGCTGCCCAGACGTACGACGGAGCCCTGGGACCAGTGCTCTACCAAGGGCTCGCAGCCCTCGTACCAATCGCATTCAAAACCGTAGATAAAGGTGAGCTCCGGCGCAATCTGCGCGGCGAGTTTGCGGGCGTCCTCAAAGGCCAAACGATGTGCCGGCAAGTCGCCCTCGACGACCTGCACCTCGCAGTTAGCATCCATACTGACGGGCAGGGTAAGGTGGTCGGTCGAGACCATGACGCGGCAGCCGGCGGCAGCAGCGGCACGGACGTTGTCCTCGAACGAGGCGTGCCCGTCCGAGAACGAGGTATGAGTATGGCAATCGACCAGCGGGCAGGCGGGCATGGCGACTCCTTTGCATTTGGTGAATCCGCTCCATTGTAATGGTGCAGCTCTCAACACGCCGCGCACGCCGGGTGCCGAAATCGAGTGGAAAGGCGGGGCGGCGCGTGCCGGCGCCGGCGACTACTTGCTTCGTGCCGCCGCGCGTTTGGCCTGCACTGTTACCATCGCGTGTCTCACGGCGGTGATGGGGCGATAGCGGATCATACGCGGTCCCGACCAACGCATAACCTCGCGGATCTTCTCGCGCATGGCAGGCCGGTAACAATGCGAAGGACATGCCGAGCAAAATGTCTTGGTGCCCATGTGCGGGCAGTGCTCAATGCGCGCGATGGCGTATTTCTGCAGCTCGGCGCATTCGGGGCAGAGCGTAATGGTTCGAAGGCCGAGTTTCACGCGCACGGACTCATCGCCGCCAGCCTGTTCGACCACATGCCCGCCGCCATGATGCCCACGACACCACAGCGCAATCATCTGCGACACCATTTGGGCCTCACGCTCACGTTTGCGTGCTAGCTCCGGTGTGTCGACTGGGCGCGCCATTAGCTCAGCCTCCCGTGCTCGACCGAAAGCGAGAAATCGGCAAACGCGCAGGTGCTGGCACGGTGGCTCACGAGCACAATGGTCTTGCCGCGGCGCTTGAGCTCGTCGATTGCCTGCATCACGGACGCCTCGTTGAGAGCATCGAGCGCGCTGGTGGGTTCGTCGAGCAAGATGAAGGGTGCGTCGTTGAGGAAGATGCGCGCAAGGCCGATGCGCTGGCGCTCGCCGCCCGAAAGCGAGTCGCCCAGCTCGGCAACGGGCGTGTCGAGTCCCTGCGGCAGACGGTCGATGAGCGTGGTGAGTGAGGCGGAGCGGCAAGCGTCGAGCAGCTCGGCATCGGTGGCGTTGGCGTGCGCGACCAGCAGGTTCTCGCGTACGGTGCCGCAGAACAGATGCGTGTCCTGGGTCATATAGGCCTCGTGGCTGCGCAGGCTCGCCGTGTTGATGTGGCGGGCATCGACGCCGCTCACTGTGATGGTGCCGGCTGCGGGGTCCCAAAAGCGCATGAGCAGCTTAAGCAGCGTCGACTTGCCCGAACCCGAGCGCCCCATGATGCAGGTCATGGTACCGGGCGCAAAGGTGCAGGTCACGTCGTCGAGGATGAGACTCGCAGCGGTGTCGTTCGCGACCTGCTCTGTGGCGCCCGCACCGCCCGCGTCCACGCCGCCCACATAGCTAAAGCTCACATGCTCGGCTGCGGCGCCGGCAAACTCAACGTTCTGTCCATCGGCGACCTCGGCGCACTGGGGCTGCTCGTCGAGCAAATCGAGCACGCGTGCGCCCGAGGCGAGCGTCTCCTGCAGTGAGGCGCCCAGGCGGCTCACGGCCATCACCGAGCCAAACGACGACACAAAGGTAAAGACGGCGACAAACGCTGCGGCAAAGTCAATCGTTCCCGCAGCCACCAGCTGCAGCGCACGCCCGAGCATCACCAGATTAGCCACAAGAATAAGCGCATCGGCTACGGCCTCGCTGACCGCCTGGCGGCGCTTGAGGCGCGCGTCCACGGCGCCGACTTGCTCGGTCAGCTTGCCCAGGGCACGGCTGCGATCGGTGCCACCGGCAAACTGGATGGTCTCGCCCGCGCCGCGCAGACTGTCGAGTACAAAGGCGCCCAGCTTACCGGCGCCCTCGCGGCTCTGGCGGCCGGTGGTGCCGCATGCCTTGGCCGAGGTCAGGGGCAGCAGCACGCCCAGGACCGCGTAGGCCACGAGCGCGATGCCCGCGAGCTCGGGGCTCACAGCCAGCAAAAAGCCCTCAAACACAACGGTGCAGACCAGAGCTATGGCAATGGGCGAGATGGTGTGCGCGTAGAAGACCTCGAGCAGCTCGATATCCGAGGTGACCAGGCTCACGAGCTCGCCCTTGCCGCGGCCCTCGAGCTTGGCGGGGGCGAGCTGGCGCAGGGCGCCAAACACCAGGTCGCGAATGTGTGCGAGCAGACGGAATGCGATGTAATGGTTGCAGAGCTGCTCGCCGTAGTGGAGCGGCCCGCGTGCGATGCCGCAGGCGGCGCAGGCCGCGCATGCTGCGATCGGACCAAGCCCCAAGGCGTTGCGGCCCAGCGCGGCCATAAGGCCGAGGGCGCCAAAGGCCGGCACGAACGCGGCGGTGAGCATGCCAATGCTGCCCAGCGCGACGGCTAGCACAAGCCAGCCGGCAAGCGGTCGGACAAGCCCCATCATGCGCCACATGATGGACGGCGCCGAGCGACGGGCGCGGCCGGAGTCAGGCGCCGCGGCAGCGGAAGACGAGCCAGCACCGTTGAGGCCATCGGTACGGGCGGTGCTGCCGTCAACAGCCTCAACCGCGCCGGCATCCTCGGCATCACCCTCCGCATACGCATATGCCGAGAGCTGCTCCTGGCTGTTCCACATGCGCGCATAGGCGCCCGCGCCCGACAGGAGCTCATCATGGGTGCCGCGCTCGGCAATGCGACCGCGCTCCAGCACCAGAATCTGGTCGGCGTCCACGATCGTCGACAGGCGATGCGCCACCACAATTACGGTGTGCTCGCCGGCAAGCGACGCGATGACCTCGCCGATCGCGGCCTCGCTTGCGGCATCGACGTTGCTCGTCGCCTCGTCAAACACATAGATGGGCGAGTCGTGCAGCAGGGCGCGGGCCATGCACACGCGCTGGCGCTGGCCGCCCGAAAGGTTGGTGCCACCCTCGTTAATCACCATGTCGAGCCCGCCGTTGGCCCGCACAAAGGCCGCCACGCGCGTGCGGTCGAGCGCGCGCAAAAGCTCGGTGTCGGTGGCGTTGGGCTGGGCGAGCAGCAGGTTGTCGCGCAGGGTGCCGGCAAACAGGTAGCCGTTGGTGGGCACCAGCGTGACGGCGCGCATGAGTGAGGTGGCCGTGGCATCGCGCAGCTCGACGCCGCCAATGCGCACGCTGCCGCGGTAGGCGTCCTTGCGGCCCGCGATAATCCCCGCGAGCGTGGACTTGCCGCCGCCGCTTTCGCCCACGAGTGCCACGAGCGAGCCGTGCGCAATGGTCGCGCTGGCGCTGTCCAGCACGGTGCGGTCGCCGTAGGCATAGCTCACGCCTGCGAGCTCGATATCGCCGCGACCATCAAGCTCAACATCGCCGCGCTCGGGCTCGGGCGTATCCAAAATGCCAAACATGCGGCGCGAGGCGGCCATGCCGTTCATGGCCGTGTGGAACAGCGATCCCAGGCGGCGCATAGGCAAAAAGAACTCCTGTGACAGAAAGACGATGAGGAAGGCAGCCTCAAAGCCGATCTTGCCCGTGGCGAGCTGCAGTGCGGCCACGATAATGCCGAGCGCGGCGCCCATATAGACGACCAGGTCCATAACGCAAATGGAGCGCAGCTGCATCACCAGCAGGTGCATGGTCGCTGTGCGGAAACGCTCGGACTCGGCGTTGATGCGCTCGTGCCAGCTTCGATCGGCCTGGTAGACCTTAAGGGTGGTGAGACCCTGCACGGCCTCCAGGAACATGCCGCCAAGATCGACATAGCTGCCCCAGTACTCGGCACCGATCTTTTTGGCGTTGCGCATGACCATCATAATGGAGACGGGGATGATCGGAACGCAGGCGAGCAGCAGCGCGGCGGGAAGACCCGCCTGGCCCACGAGCAGTACAAACAGCGTGATGGGTGCCAAGCCGGCAAAGAAGAGCTGCGGCAGGTAGCCGCCAAAGTACACCTGGAGTTGCGTGGCGCCCTCGACGCTGGTCTGGACGGCCTCGGCGGTGGGGACGGTCTCGGTGTAGGAGGGGCCGAGTGCGGTGAGCTTGTCGTAGACGAACGAGCGCACGCGGCGGACGGCCTCGAACGCGGCTTTGTCGCCGGCGCGTTGGGCCAGGTAGATGGAGGCGGCGCGCACGATGATGGCGGCGGCGAGCGGCAGGGCCGCCTGTGCGAGGGCATCGACGGCGAGCGCGGCGGAAAGGCCGTCCGTGACGATGCCGCCCAAGATGCGCGCAAGCACCCACATCACCGTGATGTTTGCCATGAGCGCGATCCACTTAAACAGGACGCTTGCCATAATGTAGGGCGTTGCCTGCGGAACCAGGGAGAAGAGCCGCTTCTCGAACATGAAACCTCCTATGCCGTAACGGTGCCGGGCGGGGTCCTCGGCAGCCGCTTAGTTAGCCAAATGCAACTAGAGTAACATCGTTCAGCGGGTAAGTATGCCGAGGGTAATTTTTGGTCGATGAACTGCGTAGAAAGTCCAAAATTGTTGAGTGCGGCGAACTTTGTGGTGGACGGAGTGCGGGCGCAATTCTGATCGTGTGCGGCCTCGCTCCAAAACGTGTACGTCAGCCTCCAAAACCGACAAAAAATGACATGTTTGGAGGCTGACGTACACGTTTGGATAGGGGTGAGGGCGGCGACGGACGAATGTCACGCCTGTGCCACGTCCGATGTGCTAGCGTTTGGGTGAATAAAACGAGCCCGTGCGGAAAGGATTCGGACCGTATGCAACGTGGAAGTACATCTCCGCTGTCCCGCGAGACCGATGCGCCCGAAACTATCGTCAAGCTGGAGTGCGACATCGATGACGCGTCGCCCGAGGTGCTCGCCTACGCCGCCGACCGCCTGCGCGAGGCCGGCGCCCGCGAGGTGCACTGGCTGCCCCTCTACTGCAAAAAGGGCCGCCCCGGATGGCAGTTGCAGGTGATTTGCTCGCATGAGGATATCGAACGCCTACAGACGATTATCTTTTTGGAGACCACGACCAACGCCGTTCGTCGCCAGGTGATGGAACGCGTCTGCCTGCCGCGTCGTTTTGAGCAGGTAGCGACGCCTTGGGGCGAGGTGGCCGTCAAAGTAGCCACCCTGCCCGACGGCAGCGAGCGCGCGGCACCCGAGTACGAGGATTGTGCCCGTCTTGCCCGCGAGCACAACGCGCCGCTCCAGCGCGTGATGCAGGCGGCACAAGCCCCGGCACTGCGATTTGAATAGCGCGGCCGGCGACATCCCGCGCCCAGCCCCATCAACCCCACACCGAAAGGACTCCCCATGAAATACCTCATCGCTTCCGACATTCACGGCTCGGCATACTGGACCGAGCGTCTGGTCGCCGCCATCGAATCCGAGCAGCCCGACCGCATCGTGCTGCTGGGCGACTTGCTCTACCACGGCCCGCGCAACGACCTGCCGCGCGACTACGCTCCCAAGCGCGTGATTCCGCTGCTCAACGCCCTGGCCGACCGCATCATCGCCGTCCGCGGCAACTGCGACGCCGAGGTCGACCAGATGGTGCTCGACTTCCCCGTCATGGCCGACTACGCCACGCTGTTCGACGAGACCGGCCGCGAGCTGTTCCTGACGCATGGCCACGTCTTTGGCGCCGGCATGCATAACAGCGTCGACCACGCGCCCGCGCTGCCCGAGGGCTCCGCGCTCGTCTACGGCCACACGCACATCAAGGTTAACGAGGCAAGCGAGGCGCACCCGGGCCTGTGGCTCTTCAACCCCGGCAGCGTGAGCATTCCCAAGGACGGTACGCACAGCTATGGCATCTACGAGGACGGCGCGTTCCGTCACGTGATCCTGGAGGAGGAATAACCATGGCCGAGCATATGGCTCAGCAAAATGCCGAGGGTTCGCGCGACCTGTCCACGCTGGTCGACGCGTCGGCCGAGCTGCAGCATCTGGTGCAGACCATCTGGCGCCTGCGTCAGCCCGATGGCTGCCCGTGGGACCGCGAGCAGACGCATCAGAGCATTGGCAAGAACATGATCGAGGAGGCCTACGAGGCGCTCGACTGCATCGAGGCCGACGATGCCACGCATCTGCGCGAGGAACTCGGCGACGTGCTCATGCAGGTCGTACTGCATGCGCAGATTGCGGCGGACGCCGGTGAGTTTTCGCTGGCCGATGTGGCACGCGATATCGACGCCAAGCTCATCCGCCGCCACCCACACGTGTTTGGCGATGCGGACGCCGAGAGCTCCGACGAGGTTCTCAAGATCTGGGACGAGGTCAAGCTTGCCGAGAAGGCCGCCAAAGACCAGGCCGTGGCGGCAGGCGAGGCCGCGCCCGAGGGTCTGCTCGACGGCGTGCCCACGCACCTGCCGGCGCTGATGCAGGCTCAGAAGGTGTCGCGCAAGGCGGCTGCCGTGGGCTTTGAGTGGGAGACGGTCCAGGACGTGTGGGACGAGGTCGCCGAGGAGCGTGCCGAGTTTGAGGCCGAGGCTCCCGGTTCTCCCGAGCGCGAGATGGAGTTTGGCGACCTGCTCTTTGCCCTGGTCAACGTTGCGCGCAAGGAGGGAATTGACGCCGAGAGCGCCCTGCGTGCCAGTACGGCAAAGTTCCGCCGCCGCTGGGCCGCGATGGAGCAGATGGCGGCCGACGCCCACGTGGATCTGGCCGAGCTTTCGACCCACGGCCTCAATGACCTCTGGGATGCCGCAAAGGCAGAGGAGTAAGACTGCGGGGGCGACGGGACGGACTTGTCCCATCGCCCCTATTATTTTTAAAAAGATTGTATCCCTTGGCTAACTTAGGGCATAATGCAAAAAGTGCGATAAGGCTAACTTATGAACCTGCGCGCCGCTGTAGCGTGCAAGCCGTGTCGCCAAGCATTCAACCCGTTTCCAAGTGAGAGGGAGACAACATGAGCGATATTTTGGACGTCTACGGTCGCGAGGTGCTCGACAGCCGCGGCAATCCCACCGTCGAGGTCGAGGTCGTGCTCGAGGACGGCAGCTTTGGCCGCGCAATGGTGCCTTCGGGTGCTTCGACCGGCGCCTTTGAGGCATGTGAGCTGCGCGACGGCGACAAGGGCCGCTATCTGGGCAAGGGCGTTTCGCAGGCCGTCGAGCACGTCAATAACGAGTGCGCTAACGCCGTCGTGGGCCTCGACGCCTTCGACCAGCGCGCCGTCGATGCCGCGCTGATTGCCGCGGACGGTACCCCCAACAAGACCAAGCTCGGTGCCAACGCCATCCTGGGCGTGTCGCTGGCCGTCGCCCGCGCCGCTGCCGAGTCGGCGGGCCTGTCGCTGTACCAGTACCTGGGCGGCGTCAACGCCCACCTGCTGCCCACGCCTATGATGAATATCCTCAACGGTGGCGTCCATGCCGACAATAACGTTGACTTCCAGGAGTTCATGATCATGCCGGTGGGCGCCCCGAGCTTTGCCGAGGGCCTGCGTTGGTGCGCCGAGGTCTACCACACCCTCAAGGGCGTGCTGCACGAGGCCGGCCTGGGCGGCGGCGTGGGCGACGAGGGCGGCTTTGCGCCCAACCTCAAGACCAATGCCGAGCCGTTCGAGTACATCACCAAGGCCGTGGAGAAGGCCGGCTTTAAGCCCGGCGTCGACTTCATGTACGCCATGGACCCGGCCTCGACCGAGTTCTACAACGCCGAGACCGGCATGTACGAGCTCAAGGGCGAGGGCGTGGAGTACACGAGCGCCCAGATGGTTGATTACTGGGAAAAGCTCGTCGACACCTATCCCATCATCTCCATCGAGGACGGCATGGCCGAGGAGGACTGGGACGGCTGGGTTGAGCTCACCCGTCGCATTGGCAACAAGGTGCAGCTGGTGGGCGACGACCTGTTCGTCACCAACACCGAGCGCCTTAAGAAGGGCATCGAGCTGGGTGCCGCCAACGCGATCCTGGTCAAGGTCAACCAGATCGGCACACTCACCGAGTCGCTCGAGGCCATCGAGACCGCCAAGGAGGCCGGCTATGCTTGCATCGTGAGCCACCGCTCCGGCGAGACTGAGGACTCCACGATTGCCGACCTGGTCGTGGGCGTCAACGCCGGCCAGATCAAGTCGGGCGCCCCGTGCCGCAGCGACCGTATCGCCAAGTACAACCAGCTCATCCGCATCGAGGACGAGCTCGAGGGCAGCGCGCGCTATGCCGGCAAGGCCGCGTTTTACAACATTCGCTAAACGGGCGAATTTGGCGAGGGGGAGGCTGACTCGGTTCCGTCCCGCCTTGACTGGATGCTGCAAAGCGCCATGGGCGCTGGGCCATACGGCTCAGCGCCTTTTTTATGTCGAGCAAAGGCTGGCGAAGGCGGTGCAGGCGCTCGTGCTATAACTAAAGGACTTAGCGCAAACAAACCTCAACCGCACAAGGCGCACATGGATCAGATTTACGACAACAGGTACTATTCCGCCGGTTCGCGCGAGCCGTCGCCTCGCCGTGCGCGCACGGTGCAGCTCGGTGGGTCCGCTTATGCCGGCGCCGACCGCTCCACGCAGCGCCCGGCAAGTACCTCGCGCCCCAATGCTCAATCAAATACCTTGGCAGATGGACCGGTGCGCCCGGCACGTTCGTCGCATGCGTCGCGTCCCTCGACTCAAGCACACGACAAATCGAGTAGGCCCTCGAACCGTCTTTCGGGCTCGGACTTTATGCATTACGCCAACGACAACGCGGTTGTCAAGGCGATCTATGACTTTACGCATGGCCCTCTGCGTCCGCTGTTTATCGGTATCGTGGTGGCGCTGGTGCTCGTGAGCCTGTATTTCCCCGTGCGCGATCTGTACGTGGCAAAGCGTTCGAGCGATATCTTGGCCAAGCAGGTCGAGATTCGCCAGCAATACAATGATGAGCTGCAAAAAAGCGTCGACAAGCTGCTCTCGGAGGAGGGTATCAAGGACGCGGCGTCCGAGGACCTGGGCCTGGTGATGCCCGGCGAGAAGAAGATTGACGTGCTAGGTTTGGACGACGATTCGGACTCGTCGTCGAGCAAAAAGTCCTCAAACGCCAAGAAGGCCAGCGAAGTGGCCAAGGAAATCGAAGAAGTCGGCAAGGACGCGCCGTGGTACATCCAGGCGCTCGACATGCTGTTTGGGTTTAACGGCGTCGAGGGTCAGACGGTCGTGTCCAACGGCAAATAGCGCCCGGAGGGGAGCCCGCAATGACAAATTGCAAACGCTATAAGGTAGCCGCGATCGACCTGGGAACGGTGTCGTCGCGACTGGTGTTGGCCCAGGTCGAGGGCGGAGCGATTGTGGAATCGTCCAAGCATACCGAGATTACCGACCTGGGCGAGGGCGTGGACACGACGGGGCGCTTTTGCAAGGCGGCTGTCGAGCGTGTGCTCGCTGCGTGTCACATGTTTGTGGACGAGGCCCGTGCCTTTGGGGCCGTGTGCGTCTGCACCACGTGTACGAGTGCCGCGCGCGATGCGTCCAATGCCGCGCTGCTGTTGGACGGCCTGCGCGATCTGGGGCTTGAGCCACAGGTGATTCCGGGCGAGGTCGAGGCGCGCCTGACGTTTTTCGGCGTGGCGCACGACTTTGCCGGCGAGCGCATCATTGTTGCCGATTCGGGCGGCGGATCCACGGAGCTCGCGACTGGCGTGTACGCGCCGGAGCGCGGCGTCTTTGCGCTGGAGGGAACGCGCTCGCTGGACATCGGTTGTCGCCGCGTGACGGAGCGCTTTTTCTCCGCGTTGCCGCCCGCGGATGGCGAGCTTGCTGCCGCTGCCGCGTGGGCAGGCGAGCAGTTTGCCGCCTATTTTGAAGGCCTGCCCAGCGACTTTGAGCGCGCCGAACGCCTCGTTGCGGTGGGCGGCACGGTGACTACGCTGGTGGCTCTGGTCCACGAGCTGGAACCGTACGATTCGAGCTTTGTGCACCTACGCGAGCTGTCGCTGGAGCAGGTCTCGGCCGCTATCGAGCGCATGTCTGTGTTGGACGCGGAAGGCATCGCCGCGCTACCGGGTGTACAGCCCAAACGCGCGGGCGTGATCTTGGCTGGTGCCGTGGTGATTCGCGAGCTTATGCGAGCCGGCGGCTACGACACGCTCACCGTAAGCGAGAACAGCCTGCTTGCCGGCATGGCCGCCACCATTAACGAGGTTCTCGACGGTGAGCTACCCACCATCGGCTGGACCCCCAGCCTCAGCGCCCTTTAACCATCCCCTCATAAGTTGCGGTGAAATAGTTCCTAAATGGGCTGATAAACTGCCAAAACAGGAACTATTCCACCGCAACTTAGAGGCTTAACGGCATCCAGAAGAAACGAGCCCGCATCCCCAGGGGGCACGGGCCCGTAAAAGCCAAATGGTAGGGGCGGCGGGACATCTGCGTATTTGTTGCGCAAATCCGCACCGGCTTCGGCTGCCTGCCGGCGTCCTCGCCGGCTCGCTACGGACGCTGCGCGTCCGCTTGACGCTCGCCCCCTCGCGGGTTCGAGCCCCACCGGCATCTTAAAGAAATGAGCCCGCATCCCTGGGGGACACGGGCTCGTAAGCACTACATGGTAGGGGCGGTGGGACTCGAACCCACAATCCTTGCGGCGAGGGATTTTAAGTCCCCTGCGTATGCCAATTCCGCCACGCCCCCGTGAGACTAGAAGTCTAGCACAAGCCGTCCGTTACGCGTTGACGGCCATCGAGTGTTGGCCCGACTTTTCCAAGTACTCGGCGAACTTGGCCTCGTCGCCCTTGTTCTGGTACTGCAGGGCTAGCAGGTATTCCAGGCGGCAGCTCTTAACCTTGTCGTCACCGGCTTCCTTGAGCATGCGCTCCAGCTCGGGAATGTCGTTGTGGCGCTTGAGGATCATCGTGTCGTACATCAGCTGGCATTCGTGTGCGACCGCCTCGGCCTGACCGCCCTCAAAGCCCTTGATCTCGTGCAGAAGCTCCTTGGACTTTTTGCGGTCCTCCTGGCCAGCATAGTAGTTAAAGGCCTTAATCACCAGGTCGACGCGCTGCATCTTGGGCAGATTGAGCCCCAGCAGCAAATCGAACATCTCATCGGCGCGCTTGTGGTCCTCGCGCAGCAGATAGGAGTTCAGACGCAGGTAGTCGCGGTTGTAGCGCGGGTACAGCATGCTGGTGAGTTTGCCGTCGAGCAAACGATCGAACTCGTCCCACTGCTTGGCAGCCATAAGCTGCTGCAGACGCTTGAACGTGGTGCGTTTTTTGACGCTAAAGAACACCGACACGCCGATGCAGATGATAACGACGGCGGTCCAGAGTGTGCGGGAATCGGGCATATTGGGATCCTTAGTCGCTCATATAGCGAGCGGTATGACAACACGTACTAGATGTATTATACGCAGCGCGCAAGCAAACTGGCATAAAAGCTCATCGAGGCTGAGTGCCATCGCTCGCTGCGGTACACTTACCTAAAGTAAACCATGAAGGGAGACATTACCTATGAAGAAGATCGTTTTGGCTTGCGGTGCTGGCGCTGCTACTTCCACGCTTGTTGCCCAGAAGGTCGCTACCATGCTCGACGCCAACGGTTATGCCGGCAAGTATGAGATCGTGCAGTGCGCCATCTCTGAGGCCAAGGACGCTTGCGACGAGGGCGCCGACCTGCTGATCGCCACCACCGTTGCCCCCGAGGGCCTCACCTGCCCGTACGTGAGCGGCGTGCCCTTCATGACCGGCATGAACCGCGTCGCTGCCGAGAAGGCCGTTCTCGACGTTATGGCTCAGTAGGCGCTGCCTGTAATGAATGAGCAGAACGCCAACCCGGTAGAGCTCTTTGGCATGCGCGTCGCCCACGTGGGCATTAACGCCACCGACCCGGCCGATGCCCTGGAGATCGCGGAGCTGTTCTCGACGATGATGGGCCTACCCGTTATCGAGACCCCGGTTTCGTACTTTAACGATTCGCTGATCGAGGTCATGAAGCAGAACGGTCGTGGCACCAAGGGCCACATTGGCTTTGCCGTCAACGACATCGATGCGGCCGAGAAGTGGTTTGCCGAGCGCGGGCTCGAGGTCAACGAGGAGTCGCGCGTGCTGCTGCCCGACGGCGGCACCAAGCTCGTGTACTTTAAGCGCGAGTTTGCCGGTTTCGCCGTGCACCTGTGCCGCGAGTAACGCATGAGCTGCTATAGCTAGCAAAAAGGGATAGGGCCGCATGGCCTTATCCCTTTATTTATGCCGAGGGGCTTCCTACCGTGGTAGGCGAATCGTAAAGCGGCTGCCGACGCCCTCGACTGAGGTCACGCCAATGACACCGCCGTGGCTGTCGACGATCCACTTGGCGATAGCGAGCCCCAGGCCCGAGCCCTGTGCGCCGGCATCGCGTGCGTTGTCGGCACGGTAGAACCGCTCAAACGCGTGAGCTGCGGATTCCTGGTTCATGCCGATGCCCTCGTCCTCAACGCTTATGTCAATCGCGCCCGTGCCCGCATCGGGTGTTATGGCAAACGTGACGGTCGTGCCTGCGTCCGAATACTTGGCGGCGTTTTGCACGATCACGCGCAGCGCCTGCTTCACGAGTGCCACGTCAACCGATGCGTTGCAGCGCGGGTCGCCGGTAAGTGCGGCATCATACGCCAGCCGATATGTGTGCCCGGCATCGATCATCTGTGATTCTTCGCAAACCTCGCCGACCAGTGCAGCCAGGTTGGTATTCGCGCGCCGCAGCACGGTGCGACCGGCATCGCCGCGTGCCAAAAACAGCAGCTGCTCCACGAGCTCCTGCATATGCTCGCTTTCGGCTTTGAGCGAGGTGATGGATTCTGCCAGCACGTCCGGGTCGTCTTTGCCCCAGCGGTCGAGCATGTTCACGTAACCCTGAATCACCGCGATGGGCGTGCGCAGCTCGTGACTCGCATCGTTGACAAAGCGCATCTGCTGCAGCTTTGCCTCTTGCATCTGGCGCAGCAGGCGGTTGAGCGCGACCTCGATGCTTGCCAGGTCGGCGTCGCCGGTGGTGACGCTCGGCGAGTCGACGCTTGCGCGCTCGATGGCCTGCTCCAGCGTTTCCATCTTGCCGCCGGAGAGCTGCATGCGGCCGAGTTCGTCCACGCGCAGGGCCAGATCGTTGAGCGGCGCCATGGTGCGGCGCACACGGCGGGCACCGCCGAGCATGTTGAGCACGCCGATGACCTGCCAACCTGCAACAACGATATAGAGGGGCCACAGTGCGACGAGGTCCTGCGCGAGGGGGAAGGTCTTGGTGGTACGCGCAAGCTCGACGGTATAGGTGAGTGTGGTCGGGTCCCAGCCGCGCGCGGGCGTCAGCGACATGTCGTGAACGGTGGCGCCGGGGATCCATCCTGCGGTAAACGCGCCGTCGGGCAGCGTCTGGTTGTATCCATAGACGAGGATCGCCGCCGCAATCACCATCAGCAACAGATCGAGCCAGACATAGCTCATCAGACGGCGCCACATATAGCTCCAGTTGATGGCGCGGGCGATGGAGGTGACGCGCTTGGCCTCGGCGTTACGTACGGCAGACATAACCCACCCCGCGCACGGTCTGGATGATGCGGGCGCCGCCGGCGTCTTCAATCTTGGCGCGCAGGTGCGCGATGTGCACGTCGACGTTGTTAGTGTCGCCCACGTAGTCGTAGCCCAGCGCCTCGTGCGCGATGCGCTCGCGCGTGAGCACGGTGCCGGCGTGCGCCATAAGCAGGGCGAGGACGTCGAACTCGCGAGCCGTGAGCGCGATGAGCGAGCCGCCGACCGTGACTTCGCGGCGGTCGGGGTCGAGCACAACCGAGCCCACGGTGAGCACGGCGGGGGAGGGCACGGCAGAGGTCTTGGCCGAGTCGCTAGCCGGGGACGTCGCGGCGGTATCGGCACCCGTAGCGCCCTCCCCGGCCCCAACGCCGCCAACGCCCGAAGCCGCCCGCACGGCCTCCGAGCGCTTCAGTGCCACGCGGATCCGTGCGAACAGCTCCTCAATCGCAAATGGCTTGGTCAGGTAATCGTCAGCACCGGCGTCAAGCCCTGCCACCTTGTCCATCACGGCATCGCGCGCGGTGACCATAATCACCGGCACATCCTTGTGCTTGCGGACACGTCGCAAGACCTCCATGCCGTTGAGCTGCGGCAACAGTACGTCGAGCAGAATCAGATCGTAGTCGCGCTCCAGCGCCAGGTCAACGGCGGTGCGGCCATCGGCGGCGTGTTCCACCTGGTAGCCCTCGTGCTCCAGCTCGAGCGTCACAAAGCGGGCGATTTTCTCCTCGTCCTCTACGATCAAGATCCGTGCCATGCGTGCCCCCGTCTGCGATTACTTGTCGTCGTTGAGATTTTGCTTGATGTCGTCCGCGGCGTTGGCAGCGCTATCCATAAGGTTGTTGATGCTGCCGGGCACGTCGCCGTCGCTGTCGATGCGGTAGCGCATGCCAAAGAACAGGCCAATCAGCATCAGCCATATCGTGGCGCCCCAGGCAAACAGCGCGACGATGGGGATCAGGATGGGGATGTTGAGGATGATCGCATCGCGGCGCGTGGCGATAAACTTGGTGTCCAGACTCAGGCGGAAGAGCTTTTTGAGGTACTCCCACACGCTGTCCATCTTCTTGGAGAAATCGGTCTTTTCGCTCGACTTTTCGTAAGCGACCTGCGCGGCGACCATCTCGGCAGAGGGCTCATCGACTGGCGCGGACTCGGTGGCGGCATGCGCCGACGTGGTCTGGGTCTTGCCCTGCGACTCGAGCCAAATGATGGCATCCAAAACGTTGCCGTCGGCAGCGTCGAGCGCGGCCTTGGCATCGGTGTAGCTCACGTTGCACTTGGTGCGGATAGTTTCAACTTTTTCGAGGTCGTCCATGACCTGTCCTTTCGTTCGATGGGCGCGACGCCGGGCGATCTGCCCGGGCGCGAGCGTTGCGTTCGGCGGCCTGCGTTGCGCGGCGCCGCCCCGCTCTTGGTCGAACTCTATAGTGCAGGTTATAGATTAAGCGATTCTTGAGCCAAGATTAATGTTGGATGAGTTTTTGGGTGGTGCGGAGGCGGGCAGGGGCAGAAAAGGCAGGTTTTGCGTGGCGTGAAGGAGGGGCGGTCTGATCTTTGGGATAGCTGATAGCGAGGTCTAATACTTTTCCGAGAAGTGAATGAGTGAAAACGGACCCCCGAAGCATCGACACTTTAGAGGTGCCGCTTCCTGCGGTTTCAATGCTGAAATCCCACGATTTTGCCGCCGAAAAATGCGGATGTTTCAGGGGTCCAAAAACAGCCGTTCACTTCGCGGAAAAGTATTAGACCTCAATAGCGGGGGATGGGGTGCCGGTGCAAAACGGCGTCAGAAATGGGGTAAACAAGGCAAACGGATCTAATGGATCAAAAATCACGTTGCAAAAGTATGAAAATATCCTACAATTGCAGCATGAAGTACTTTAGCAACATAGCGGCGATAAGCGAGCTTTCCGAGAGCGAGGGCGTGTTCACCACAGCCCAGGCGGCTCGCATGGACATCTCTCGAGATGCGCTGGCGCACTCATGCCGCGCAGGGCGTCTTGAACGGATATGCCACGGCGCCTACCGGATGTCTGGAACGCAGCGCCGAGACACCGACGAACTCAACGCCTTTTGGAAGCTCACCAATCCCTCCCTTTGCGCGTGGGAGAGAAAACGTCAGTGGGATGGCATCGCCGTGAGCGGTACGACAGCGGCGAACCTGCAGCAAATGGGCGATTTCTATCTGTCCCCCTACAGGATGACCGCGCCCATGCGTATCAATACAAGAAACGAATCCCTTTCTTTTGTAAAGCGCGAGATTGCTGAGCGGGACATCGTTTGGCTCGACGGCCTGCCGGTAACTAAACCCGAGCGCACGCTTGTCGATCTTTGCCTCGATTGCGAGGATCCCTCATTAATTATCGATGCCTATCACGACGCGCTTGGACGTGGACTCGATATACAACGGCTGAAGGATCTTGTAGAGGAGAACTCTAAAACCGCCAAACGACGCGAGCTGATGGCGCCTTTGCTGATGGTACTGAACGGGTAATGCGAAACGGAGGACATGGTGAAGTACAAAACGCCTGCCGCATTGGAGATGGCTGTTAGGAATGCCGCAAGAGAATCACCAATGGATACTAATCGGGCAATCGTCGGTTTCTACTTTCATCGCTTCCTATGTCGCGTTTTTTCAGAAGATGACGGCAGCTTTGTGCTCAAGGGCGGTCAAAGCGTCCTGGCGCGAACACTCGATGCACGTGTCACAAGAGATATTGACTTGGTTGCTCAAGAGGAGAGTCTCGAAGAGGCTATTGTCGATCTGGTGCAGGCTGCTTCGATTGATCTGGAGGATTTCGTTTCGTTCGTCTTTGATCGTGCAGAGCAAATCAAAGAAGAAGATGAGTATCGGTGCGGTGCGAAGGTGTGGTTCACCCCCTTTATGGGAACCAAGAAGCTACAGCCAATTTCAATTGACTTGGTAATTGATGAAGTGCGGGGACTTGAGCCTGAGGTTCTTGCGCCGATCGATCGTCTGAATATCGAGGGGCTCCCAGTCTGCGACTATCGAGTATGCCGAGTGGAGAGTGCCCTTGCAGATAAATTGCTCGCAATGATAGAGATGCATGAGGGCCGTGCTTCATCGCGAATCAAGGATATAGTCGACATCTTGGTGTACGCGAAAACTTGCTTCGTCGATGGGGCTACGCTTGTCGAGAGGGTCGAGAAAGAAGCGTCTGCCCGCAAAGTGGCAATGCCGGAAGAGTTCGTGGCGCCTCTCTGGTGGAAACAAAATGGTTCTGCACAGTACGTAAAGATGGCGAGGCAGGCGGGGGTACTTGATCTCGCGGGGAACATTGCTGGGGCAGAAGAGGTCGTCAATCGGTTGTATACACCGTGCTTTAATCATTCGGCGAATGTGTGCAAATGGAATCCTCAGACCACGGGATGGGAATAGGCTAGATAGTTAAGCCGGCGGCAGAATTAGTTCCTGTCGCCGGCTTAAGACGTTTCTACTGCCTATGCGCTATTCGCAGGTCTGGTCGACCACCTGGGTGACGGCCTTTTTTGCGCCTTCGAGGTCGCGCTGGGCTTGGGCGACAGTGGCCTCGGCTTGTTTCTTTGTCCTTACGACCTCGGCAAAGCGGTTGATGGATTCGCTATACTCGCGTGTGCGCGGGTCGAGCGCCGGCGGGACTTCGATCTCAAACAGGTCGCTAGGACGGATGGCGCGGATGCTGGCTGCTTCAGTTAATGCTTGAATCAGCTGCGCCCCGTGGCCTTCGGTAAGGTATCCAACAATTATCTCCGAAAACACTACGCGCTCATCTTCGGTCATCGTTTGGAATGACGGGCGAATGACGGTGGTGTTATGCGAAGCAACCAGATGCTGCTTTGCGTCATTGGCGCTGACGACAAGCAGGTTGGACGCGCCGTAGCGACCCAGCATGCGCGGCATGACGATATCTCCAGCGCGGAGCTCATAGCGATCGAGAACGCTGGGGTCCACCTTTACGATTTTGGAATCCGAGCCGTTTGCGCTTTCTACAGCGTCTGCGGGCAGAAGGTTGCCGTCTTGAAAATCCTGAGATGAGATGCGGCGAACCTCGATCGCATCAACGTCGTTCGATGTGGTGCTCTCGCGGGGCATGAATGGTGCCACTCGCGTAAAAGCGTCACCAAGCGTGGCGCTGTAGTTTCGGGTAAGGCTGATAAGGCTGATTTTGCCCCACGAGAGTGGGGCATGGTGCTGGAGTAGCTCACGCGTCTCGAGAACGATTGTCTCTATGGGAGAGGTCTGATGTTGAGCGAGGCTAACGCGGGACCAATCCGGTGCAATAGCTAGGGGCGGGCAGGATTCTTCGTTCGCGGGGGTTGGCAACATGTAGCGAGTGAAGCTGGACAGGTTGTGGAATGTGACGCTGCGGTTCTCCGTTGACAAGACGATGAGCTCGCACATCTTGTAACTGCTGGGTTCGCTGTGCGGGAAATAGACGACACGCTCGATGAGTCCTTCGCGCATGAGAACCGTGCGCGCCTGCTCGGCTTTATCTATTAGACTTGCTGGCAGTAATACCGCTGCCCTGCTTCGACCGGAAAGCGCGAGCGCATAGAGGCACCAAACAAAGGGGTCCCAATCGCAAAAGCCTAAATAGCCCGGCTCCAGATCGTTGATAAGGGCCTCGCATAAGCGAATTTCTTTGTCGTGAGTATTGCGGTGATAGCCCGTAGCGTCGATAAGCACCGGAGCGGGGCCGTCGACGTCGTCCCGCTCTCCTGGTTCAAGTTCGCAAATGCTGGGAAAGACGCTTTTATTCATGAAGAGGCACGTATTGAGCAGGTCGGCATCGAGCGAATCGGGTAGTCGAACGACGCGCAAGCGACTGCCTTGTTCCAGATTGAGTGCGCGCGAAATGATGGCAGCGGTGAGGCGTGGCAAAGAGAACGCGGATTCGTACATACGTATGCCCTTTCTTCTTAGTGGGATATATGTTAACAGAATATTTCGAAAATTTCTAATGACGAGAACAGCACACTGTGCTATCCTCGAAGCAATCCAAACCAATTCAATACCAACTGTTTGATGCCACAGCTAGACAGCCTTTAGGCAAATCGCGCTATCGAGCAGAGTAATTTTACTTACGAAACCACAGGCTAGGCGACGTTTCTGGCCCACACGTCAAATCATTCTAAAACTTAGAACAAACTTACCGACAAACATCTGCAACCGGATAGGAAGAAGCATTCATGAAGAGCGAAGACAGCATCTACGAGGCATTCCTCAACACACTCGACGAGGATCTCCGTAGTATGTGCGCAAAGAACGAGAAGGCAGAGAAGCCGTTTCCGTATCCGTACTGCGGTGAAGAGAACGTTGAGCGCCTCGCTAAGGCACTTGTTGGCGTGCTGGAAAAGCACTCGCCCGATATTCCCGGGCTGGTGCCCGAGCAGTATCGAGACGATGTGCACGAGGCTCGCGAGCTTTTGGCCGCGGCGGCGCTCGCTTTGCTGTCGCTGTACTTTCCCCAGCGCGATAGCTGCATGCGCTGCATGGCCATCTTAATTAGCCTGTTTCGGCACGGAAGCAATCCGCGCTTTAAATCGAGCGGCGTGCTCATGTTTGAGCAGGTTTCGACAGGTATGAAGTACTCGTCCGAAAAAGGTGGATATATTCCGTCTCGCTTTGTGCGTCATACCGACCACAAAAGGCCCTACGACCACGTGCATCGCGACGGATCGCGTGGCTTTACGGCGGACGAAGACGATGTCGTCATGTTTTTCGAACGTTACCGCGTGATTCAGCAACGCGTGTTCGATACGAGTCCGCGTTTCAACTTTGAGCTATGCGTCAAATACCCGTATGAGGCACTTTCGGACAATCGGCAGAACTTTTATTACATGGAGGAAAAGATGGAAATCGATTTGGCAACTAAGGTACGGGGGCTCCAGGACCGCTATCTCCTCAACTGCGCTCAGGCCAAGGGATACGACCTGCTCGACAAGCTGATGATTAATGCATTGCTTGCGTATCTGCGCGACGGATCAGTCTCAATTGCGGCGCGCGAGAGCTATGTGGCGCAAACCGAGCGTCTGATTGACGGCGCGGTCAAGTTGCCGTGTACGACGAGCCCCAAGGAGGGTGTAAGCGTCGACCGTATTTCCTAGCAACTAAACAGAACTATCGACAAGAAAGGGGCCGTGACATGTCAGTCATCAAGATGTACGGCTACGAGGCCGCGCAGCAAACGGAGTATCAAACCAAGAAGTGGGCGACTAAGGAGGAGATGCAGGCGCTGTCGTCTGGCGATGAGCAGCGCGATGTGATCCTGGCTAAGGGTGCCACGGTGGCGTTCTACGAGGACGACAAGCATTGGGAGACGAGTGTGTCCAACAATGTCTTTGCCTTTGGAGGTACCGGCAGCGGCAAAACGGCGAGTTTCATTTTGCCCAACCTGCTCAATCACCACGAATGCTGTTATGTGGTCACAGACACCAAGGGTGAGCTGCTGCGCCGTACTGGGAAAGGCTTTGAAGAGGACGGCTACGAGGTAACGGTTCTCGATACTGTTAATCCCGAGCAGTCGGCCGGATACGACCCTCTGCGTTACGTGATGGATGTCGAGGACATCCCCACCACAGTGGCGGCAATCATGGAGGGGGTCGATCCTGACGGTCGTAGCCGTAGGTATGATCCGTTCTGGGATAATGCAAACGATCTGCTGCTTCGAGCAATTGTTGGAATCCTGTATCTCCTAGAGTGTCTTGCCGGCACCCTTGCGACGGGCGAGGACCCCAAAACTCCGCGCCGCTACCTTAAGATGAACAACGTCTTTAAACTGGCTGCGCTCATCAAGGTTACGGGAGATGGTGAGGGGCGATTCCCGTTGGACTACCTTGTAGAAGAGGTGGAGTCCAGGGAGTTTCTCGATAAGTTTGGTGCGGAGAACGCTGATCTGTATGGCGTTGAGCAGTATCGTGATTTTCGCGGGGCAGCCGATAGGACGCTTAAGAGCATTCTGATCACGCTCAACGCGACCATCTCGCGGCTTAAGACTCCCCAGCTCATGCGCGTCTTTGAGAAAGACGAGATGCGCCTCGACCGTATCGACGAGGGCAAGCGCGTAATCGATCTTAAGGTGAGCGACAACGACTCGACCAATGCATGGCTTGCGAACGTTGCCCTTAAGCAGCTGTTTAACCTGGCCCAGCGCCGTGCCGATGCCAGCCCCAGCGGCCATTTGCAGCGTCGCGTGCAGTTTGTGCTCGATGAGTTTCCCAATGTGGGACGCATCCCCGATTTTGAGCGCAGCATTGCGACCGTGCGCAGTCGTGGCATTAGCTTTTTAATGTGTGCGCAATCGCTGAGCCAGCTCGATGCCGTGTACGGCAAATCCACGGCGCTTACCATCCTCGATAACTGCGATAGCTTGGTCTATATGGGTGGCGGCAGCAACATCGCGACGCAGAACTACATAAGCGAACTGTGTGGCGAGTCGGTTTTGGGCACCAAGTACGTGGGCGCCGAGCGCACTGCCGTAGATGTACGCGGTTGCGTGATGACCCCAGGCGAGGTTGGGCTTATGCCTCGCACCGATTGCCTGGTCAAGGTGACCGGCATGCGTCCCTTCCGCGCCAAGAAGTACTTCTGCGGCGACCATCCCAACGCGGCCAAGTGGCTGAGGGATTAACCCTTGCAGCCTCGCGCATTCTGACCTGTATTTTGGCTGCACGGCCTCTGTTTGCCATGTGCCGTGCGGCCAGTTTCCCTTATCGATTCCATCTAGAGAGGAATTAACCATGTCCGTTATGTATCGTGAGCCCAGCATCATAAAGAAGTCCAAGGACGGCCGTGTTGCCGCTGTCGATATGGCAAGCGAATTGCTCAACAGTCGTGTGCTGCTGCTGGAGGGCGAGGTCAACGATGTGACCTGCAACGGCCTTATTAAGTCCATGTTGATGCTGGAACATCAAAGTGCGACCGAGCCCATCACCCTCATCATCAACAGCCCAGGCGGCAGCGTTACGGCGGGGCTGGCGCTCATCGACACCATGCAGTCGCTCGACTGCCCCGTGATCACGGTGGGTGAGGGCGTCGTGGCCTCGATGGCCGCGGTGATCCTGGCCTGCGGCGACCACCGCCAGGTGTACCGCCACACGCAGGTGCTCATCCACCAACTGATGGGCGGCACAGGCATGGCGCAGCAGACCGATATCGAGATTGTGGCCCAGCATACAGCGGCCATGCGCGCCGAGCTGGACGAGCTGCTGGCCGAGCATGGCAACCTGAGCGCCCAGGAGTTCCACGAGCTCACCGAGCGCGATTGCTGGTGCAATGCCAAGCGCGCCCTAGAGCTGGGCCTGGTGGACGAGGTGATTGCGCCCAGCAAGAAAGCGCTCTAGTGGGGTGCATGCCTTACAAGCACGTTAAACAGGGCGAATGAGCACGTAGTTGAACAGCCAGAAAGAGGTTGAACATGAGCAGGATTTGGGATGTCGACGGTATTGAGTGGGAAGATCTGCCCACCGTGAGCGACCTGCTGTGCGCTGCGGACACAAAGATCCTGGCACGCGAGGTTGCCCTGCGATACGGCGGCAAGCCGGACGACCGTGGCCGTGTCGATAGCGAGCGCAACCTAAAGCGTGTCCGCCGCAAGGTCAAAAAGCTGCGCAAGATCGACCCCGAGCCCAGCGACAAGATCGTCCTGTTGCCCAAGCATGTCATCAATCGTCGCGATGCGGGCCACGGCTTTGGCTATTACGATGTAGAGCCGTGCGCCTTTACGCGCAGTGGCGCGCAAAAGTCAGGGGAGGACGCGTGTGCTGAGGTGTACCCGTGGGAGCTGTTCCTACTGAACGAGGAGCCTGCAAGCGTCGTTCTGGGCTATCGCGTATGGCTCGGCGGCGAATGGGACCTATGCGAACGTTATCGCTTTTTGGCTGTGGCGTGCGCCAGCGCGCTGCATCGCTTCCGCGAGCAAAAGGAGCTGCGCAAGTGTCTCAAGAAGGACGATGCAGCCTGTGACATGGACGAGGATGAGGTGATCGAAGGTGTTCGCCAAGACGTGCTGTATCCCGAGGAAGTAATCAACGCAAGGCTCGGCGGCTATTGGGATACGAGCCTGGGCCTTGATCTGCCCTGGAAGGACGAACATTTCGAGACCTGCGTTCGGATTGATAGAGCTATCGATGACCTGTTTGCCGAGGAGACGAAGCGCTGTGCCGCGGAGCTTGGGAAGAAGCTTGAGCGCGGGTATGAGAAGCGCGTGGAAGCGCCGTTGTTTCAACCGTTCACCGACGAATGAGAAAAGGCGGCAAGTGCGGTCCCCGCGGGATTATCTTGGAGCAGCTAAGTGAGCGGTGCGCGGGCGAGGAGCAATCATGGCTAGTCGTGGAGATAAATAGTCGAGGGAAGAAACCCTTGCGGCTCTGTTCTTATACCTCGCCCTACCATTAAAAAAGGTCGATGATACAAGCGAGGATGTCCAGGCGTTAGCCAAGGCCATTGGCGGAACGCCGGGCGCGGTTGCTCTAATAATCTGGAACCTTGCATCATCCGATGAGCGTCGACGTGCTCGCGGCAAGGTTGGAATGACCCAGGCGAGCAAAATGGACAAGATGGTTTGGGCTGAGTATTCCTCTGCTGGTGATGAGCTTGTTGAGGAGGCGACCGACGTTTTCCTCAACTGTTTCGATTTTGAAGAACCGCTAAGCGATGAGTTGAAAGAGACGATCGGCATTGATTTGCCAGAGGGTAAAGAGCGCGAGGCAATCGTTTCGATGCGGATGAACCAGGAGTTCTTTCGAAATACCTTGCTTGCCAATTACAATTCAAGGTGTTGCTTGACGGGGCTATCGAACAAGACACTGCTGGTCGCCACCCATATCAAGCCCTGGAAAGTCTCTGGTCCTAAAACGGAGCGCCTTGCGCCCGACAACGACTTGCTTTTAAACGCATTACACGATAAGGCGTTCGATCGGGGACTAATCACAATTACGAAGGACCTAAAGATAATGGTGTCCAGTGTGGTCGAGCACGAAACGCCCGAGGACGAGTATTTGTGGCGCTACAACGGAGAGCCAATTGCGCTTCCGAAGCGATTCGCTCCACGAGCTGAGTTTATTGAATACCACAACGACATGGTGTTTAAGGGGTAATTGGACTATCTCCCGACCAAACGAGGATTCGGATTGGCTTGCTGGAAGGGAATGACTATGTCGGGTTCCCGGATTCCCGAGGTCGGGGAGGTCGCTTCGTTGCCTGTTCGGAGTACGGCAATGAGGTCCTGGATTCGCTGGAGCAACTCATCAAAAGTAACCACAGTCACATCGCTGAGGTTATTCCGATAATGCTCAAAGGTAGCTTTTTTGCTCGCGGTGTCGAGTTCAGAGATCTTCCCTATGACTACAACGCACTTTGGGGAAAGGGCCTCAAAGTGAGAAGACGAGCGCCCGTTGACCATGTAGTACTCCTTCGTGAGCGTGTCCCGGTAGTTAAGCACTTGGTTTACTGATCCGCTCATGTGTGAGGTCAAGGAATAAACGGCGTTCTCGGGCTCTTTCCCCCTGTATATTGTGCCGAGCAGGCTTGTAAGAGGAGTCTTGATCTCGATGAGCGTGACATTGCTGGTTAGCTCATTCTGGTAGAGGAAATCGCAGATATTGCCACCGGAATTATCAATCGCCTTGCCTCCGACATACGCCTTGCCTTGGAGAAGTGTGCATGGGGCGGAGAATACCTGCGACAGTATCCATTGGTGGTCGGTGAATATTCTCTGCCAGTACTCCTCGTTGCCGTTACCGAGGTTCTCAGCAATCTCCTTTTCGACCTTTTCGAGCTGGGCGAGACTCAGACTGACCGTGAAGTCATCGAGATGTCCCTTCTCCAACTCGGAGAATATCTCACCCAATTGCTCGCGAGTCGTCCCCTGGGTCATGAGCCGGATCATCTCTTTGACGAGTTCGAAATTATTGCCATCTGTAAGTAGCCTGGTTTCCGAGGGATTTTCGCGCATCATCTTAAGGAGTGAGCTTACGGAGCGGTCAAGGGGGACATACGTTGTGCTGCCGCCTTGAACTCCTCCACCCTCCTGATGGATTCGGTAGCGAGCATCAAGTGCCTCGTACAGGCGACGGGTCTCTCCGGTGTCTAAAGTGAGTTCGAGCCAATCACCATTGAACCCTTTTCTTTGCAGCATGCCCCTCGAAGCAGGGCCCAGTTCGGTTTCGGCCGAGTCTGAGGGGAAAGAAGCATCTCCTTTCCTCTTTCGTTCGTAGACGAATTTGCCCTCAACACAATGAGAAGGATTCTTCGGATTGTCTACGTTGGTCGCGAGGAACCGGTATCTCATCCTGTCCGTTGTTTCTGTCAACTCAACGGGGTCGGATTTTGCCGTGTATCGAGAGGTCGAGACCATGTTGATGGCCCCGTCAATAGCACTTGAAGGATTGGGATAGAGCGTGCCATCCCAATCAAGTGTGTCCCCGAAACTAATGCGCCCCATCCAGGCTCCCTTCGCACATCCTCTGGATCAGCTTCCCGTCCGCCAGTCTTCCTGCCAGATAGCAGTCGAACACGTAGTCCGCGGGCAGCGCCCACATCTCCACCCCGTCCGTGAGGGGCGGCTCAGGCTTCCCGAAGACGCCTGGGAACCGCACCCTACCCATGAGCCTCGCCTCGGCCTCGTGGGTCGGTACCAGGAAGACATTCGCCACGGAGGAGAACCCGTTGTCCCGGATGAAGTCCCCGTAGGCGCTCTGGTAGAGCACCTGCTTCGTTACGGACTCGACGCCCGGCACGTCCTTGGCGGCGCCGGGGCGCAGCGACGGCGTGTAGTACTTCGCGTCGTAGATGCAGAACGCTCTGCCGCCAGCGCCGTCTCCATGGATGCCTATGACGTCGGGAATCAGCGTGTTCACGTCCCCGCAGCCCGCACCGCCGGCGTCCATCCACTCCGGCCTAGGGATGATACCCAGAAGCGTCTCCGCGCCGCGCTGGCACCAGTCCTCGGCGAGCGGAAGCCCCAGCGAGTCTATGCGGTCGGCGAGCCTGTCCCCGAAAGCGCTCTTGCATGCCAGCTCCCACGCGTGGTAGAAGGATGAAGTGCCCAGGCAGAACTCCTCCTCGGGGCTTTCATACTCCTCGGAGGGGCTCAGATAGCGCAGCAGCATGTCGATGACGTCCTGCTTCCACGCCACGAACTGCACGGAGCGCTCCTGCTCCAGGCGGTAGGTCAGCGTCTCGGCGTCACCCAGGTCCTCCAGTTCCTCGCCGGAGAGGTCGACCGGGGCGAGCCCCAGCAGCTCGTCCAGGCCCCAGCGACGCAGGTCCTCGGAGCAGCGAGTCAGCACGCACCGGTGGAGGCGTGTCACCAGGTCGGCCGCGTCGCGGGAGGTGTCGCGCGTCTTAAGGTCGAAGTAGACCGGCGTGTCGCCGTCCATGAAGGGCTGGTTCTGCGCGATGGTCCTGCCCCAGGCGATCTCACCCGACCCGTTGTCGCGGACCACGCGCACGTAGTTGGAGTAGACGCCATTCTCCTCGTAGGAGCCGAGCAGCGCCAGCATGAGCGAGAGCGGCCCGCCGTCCTCGTCGGCGTCCGGCAGCGCGGCGCCGACGCCAGAAAGCCCGCCGGAGCTCTTGCGCAGTACGCGAAACACCTGGGCGAGCTCCGTCTCCGAGGGGCGCGTCCCCCTGGGGAAGTATTTCGGGTAGGCGCAGACGAGGGTCTCGCGCCAGCGCGCGAGGCCAACCCACGTGAACTGGTACTTGCCGAGGGCGGCGAGCTCCTCGTCGGCGTCGCCCCCCTCGGGGGCGGCGTCGCTCCTGAGCGTCAGCACCCCGCGGGCGGCAAGCGCCCTCACGCACGCGAGGGCGTCGCGGACGTCGAGACCGAGCAGCCGGGTGAGGTCGCCGAACGAGTAGGAGTCCCGCTCCCGTACGTAGACGGGGTCGAAGGCCATGGGCTACTCCTCCGCGCCCTGGCCGTTGCCCTCGTCCTCGGAGGGGGCGCCATCCTCGACGCGTGGCACGGGCTCGTCGAGAGCGAACACGCCGTCGGCAGAGCTGTCGTACTCGGCGCAGATCTCGGAGTACGTGAAGTCGGGGTGACGGAATACCTTCGGGCGCTTCATCTTCGCGGCGTCCTCGTAGAGGTAGAGCAGCACCTTGCTCTTGAACGCCTCGTCGAAGGCCTCGTCGTCATCCAGTGCGGACTCCGTGAGGAAGAACGGGCCCAGGAGCTTGTCCTCGTTGACGCGCGCTTTGCCCTTGAGCAGGCCGTTGATGGCGTGGCGAAGGACGTTCCACTCCACGGGCTCGCGCTTCGCGCCGATGCGCACGACTTTGCCGGCGTACTTTCCCTCGCCCTCGTCGATTCCCATGTAGCGAAACTCCCAGCGGCGCTTGAAGGCGGTGTCCATCGGGAACACGCCCTGGTCGGCGCTGTTCATAGTTGTCCAAATGTAGAGGTTGGAGGGCAGGCGCATCGCGTTCACGCGATGCGCGACGTTCTCCTCGTGGCTGTAGAGCCCCGGGGCCTCGTCCGCGCACCCGGATGCATCGTAGAACTCCTTCCAGAGGAACTCTCCGAGATCGACGGGAACGTCCACGTCGTACTCGCTCACCCCGTCGCCTTTGCGGTCGAGCAGTTGGAATACGTCGCCGAACACTGCGGCGGGGTTCGCGCGGTTGATCTCCTCAACGATGAGGAGGTAGTCCTCATTGGGATGGGTCTTCGCCTCGACGTAGCTCTTCACGAGGGGTCCGGGGACGAACTCATAGGAGATGTAGGGCCTCCTCATGTTCTCGGACAGCGACTCGTCGGGCTTCTGCTCGGGCCACTGCATCGTCGGCTTGTAGCAGCCCACGAAGGAGGCATAGCTGTAGTCCGGGTGGAACGTGACGCGACGCGTGTGCGCCTTATCGAAGTGCTCCCCGGCGAGTTTGTTCAAGCTGTGCGACTTGCCGGTGCCGGGGGCTCCAAAATAAATAAGATTATAAGGAAGTTTAACCTCGCTGGCTTCACTGGTCTCAGCGGTCTTAGTTTCAGCATTAGACGACAAATCAGAGTAGTCCACTCTTGCTGTATTGAATGACGTGAAAGCCCTAGACTTGTAATCATTAAGTTCGGCTTTGTTCACGCCCTTGGCAAGGATGACGTTTTTCGCATTATTAGTCGAGATGGGCGAGAGCCAGGGATTGAGACCGTCGATAATAAGGTTCTTAACTGCCCTTACGGGGCCTTTCGGATCGCTGTTGGTACACGTTAAGACTTTTTTCGTCTCTAATTCATTTGCGGAAAGCAGGGCGTCGTACACACATGGAAGAGAATATAAATAGCCATTCACGTCATTATCTGTTTTGCAGACGACCTGATCAGAGAAAATGCCAAGCATTCGAATTAGTCGATTCTCAACGACGTGATCAAGCTCTTTTTTCGATTGAAGCCATGCAAACAGCACCGTGATATATTCAATCGGACTTGTGGAGATAAGAATTCCAATCAAATCAATATTGCTCGTAAGCCTAATTACTCGGTCACCTCTGACCAGTTCGCCATCTTTCTTTATACGCTCGGCCGAACGAGGAGAACCAACCGTGCTTACTCGCGCAAGACGCCATACTAGGCACAAAACAGCATCCAAGGATTCAATTTGCGCTTGAAAAAGTGACACAGTATTAAGGCCTAGGTCAGTCTCTTTCACAGGTACATTGAGACTATTGGCATAGCTAAGCAGCAGCTTTAAACTGGACTCACCGTCAACCAGTTCGTTGGCAGGCGTGATCGTCATTTTCGCAGGCTTCTCTTTTGCCAGCCACAATAGAATCAGCAACGCAAGCGTTCGTTTGGGATCCTTTACCACTGAGCTGGATACCCACAGCCTAGGGCTAATTGGTTCGCGAAACTCGAGCTTACTGGGAAGCAGCACGGTTCACCACTCCTTACGATTTGAGGTCATGCATGATCTGCTCGGCAATTGCCTTACCAAGCAGGGGTGGGACAGCGTTGCCGACTTGCTTCATCTGTGACGACTTGGCCCCATAGAAATGATACGTGTCCGGAAAGGATTGGATGCGAGCAGCCTCCCGAGTGGTTATCGCTCGGTTCAGGAACGGGTGCGTGAACTCGCCCGATGACGGCGTGTCGTACCGCGTAGTGATCGTCCTCGCGATGCCATCCTTCTTCATCCGGCACCAAGTGCCGCTGTAGATGGACTTGGTGAGGTGCTCGGTGGGGAGCATCTCCTTGCCGTGCTCGGGCGGAATCATCCTCAGTCGCTCCAGGGTGATCTTAGAGTGCGCGGTCGCGATGTGGTTGTAGAGCTCGGTCGACCCATCGCGCATCATGCGTTGGTATGCCGATTGTGGCTTGTTGCGGTATTTTGAGACTTCCTCGCCTTCTCCGGATTCCAAATAGGCGAGGTCGCTAATGGCGTCCCATATGGTCGCGGATCGGCCGTAGGGGGCCGGGAGGGCGACGGTCTCGTCGGCGTCAAGTTTACCGATGATGCAAGTACGGTGCCTATCCTGCGGCACGCCGTAATCAGCAGCACAAAGGACGCCGCAGTTGACGGCATAGCCCAGGGCGCTGAACAGCTCCACTATCTCGTTCTTGAAGTAGCCGTTCTCGGTCGTCAGGAGGGTGGGGACGTTCTCGATGACGAAGTACTTCGGCTTCACGAACTTGACCACGTCGTAGTACTTGAGGAAGAGGAAATTCCTCGGGTCGTTGATGCTCTTCCTCTGGCCCTTCTGGGAGAATCCTTGGCAGGGAGGGCCGCCGATGACGATGGTCGTCTTGCCCGCGTACTCGGAAAAGGTCTTCTCAATATCGAGGTCACGAATATCGGCGACCACCATTTTGGTATCCGGCCGATTGCGTGTGTATGCCTCGGCAATAGACGGATCGAACTCATTTGCAATCTTCACGTCGAAACCGGCCATTTCGAACCCAAGAGAAAGGCCGCCCACGCCGGCAAACAAATCAATTACTGTCGGTTTCGTCATAGCTCGTCCTGGATCCTCTTGGTTGCGATGTCGTAATAGGACTTCTCTAGTTCAATGCCGGTAAAACGTCTTCCGTCGCGAACCGCGGAAACCCCGGAGCTTCCGCTGCCCATGAAGGGGTCGAGCACGAGGTCGCCCGGATTGGAAAGCTTCTCAACGAAGAAGTCCATGAGCGCGACGGGCTTCTGGGTCGGGTGCTTGCCGTACTCGCGCTCTCGCTTCGGGGTGACCGGGGACTCGAAGAAGTCGTGAACGGCCTTGCCGTCGTTGTTGAACGTGCCGACTCGCGCTCCATACGTGAAGTAGATCCACGATTCGGTGGAATTCACGAAGTGAAGATTCATGTTCCTCGGCATGGGGTTCTGCTTATGCCATGTCCCGGTTGTCTTGTAATAGAACCCGTGCTTTACGGCCTGCGTGATAATCGACTCGACCTTGATGACCGCCATGAATACGATCATGGAACCACCCGGCTTCATGACACGGGCGGCTTCCTCAAAGAACGAGTCCATGGACTCGTTCCATTCCTCGTACTCGAGGTTGTCCCAGCCCGCCGCCCCGAAGTAGTTATCTCGGAGCGCCTTGAGGTTCGTTGCGCGCTCCTTCATGAACAGGCCGAGGTTATAGGGAGGGTCGGTAAGAATAAGGTCAACTGAATCGCTAGCGAGGCCATGAAGGGCTTCCAGACAGTCGCCGTTGATCAAGGTTGGCTCAAAGTGTTCGCTCTGATTATCGGGTTTTTCACAATCCGTCTCGGAGCAACGTCCCTCCGTCCACGCGTCAACGGCGCTGTATTTGAATCTCCACTGGTGGCCGACCTTCTGGGCGGGAAACTCCTTGGTTTTAATCCAGCTGCGAATCGTTTCCGGGGTCACTCCAACATGGGAGGCTATATCCTTCATAGTCACCCAAGACTCTTCCATCATTGCCCCCGAACAAGAAATAACGCGAATTAGCAGAAAATAGCGCGATTATAAAGCCGGGTTGCGCCAATGTATAGGCTTGACCTACGATGGAAATCTGCATGCGAGCTCGGACAGGCAAAGTTAACGCAAACAACATCTTTTGCCGCCCAGCGCCGGCAAACACTGCTGCGCGACGCCCACGCGCGCATGATGTTCACGGGGCGCCGCCGTCACGTACTCCGCCGCACACGTCAGTGGTTGCCATCCTTGGCGGCGGGCATCCCGCCGTGTGTTTGTTAACGTCGTGATTACGGGTTTGGTCACATCCGTTTTTCGGAATTGAGCATGAGCGCTAGCTGCTCAGGAAGTTCGGCGGGTACGGCCTTCTCGTGCTCGACGAGTGGCTGCTGAACAAGCCCGACGACCTGTTCAGGGCGATGCTGCTCGAGCTCATGGAGCTGCGCTGCGGTTCGTCCTCGACCGTCTTCTGCGCGCAGTACAGGTCGAAGGGCTGGCACGCCAGGTTGGGCGGCGGGATTTACGCCGGGGCGATCATGGACAGGATCGTGCACGGCACTGTCTGGCTAGAGATGGGAGACGTCAACATGCGCGACATATACGGCTGACGGTGCTGAACGGACACCGGCGGTACCGATTCACGATACCGCCGGTACTGTCCCGCAATATTCGCGGTACGGAAACGCATAAATACTCACAATACTGGTACCGTCATGATTTATCCAGCGGCGATTATGGCGCGTATAGACGATGCTGGGCGCCCATGTCTGATTCAAGATTCAAATTTGCTACGAGCGCGCTCTAATAGTCAATACGTCGTATACGGGTTGTGTTACTCTTTTTGTGAACGGCGGAGCCCTTTATGGATGGCTTCGCCGTTCACCGTTAAATAGCGGCACTTTCAATCTCCTGGTTATATTGACTGAATAAAATGTTGATTGTTCAGATTGGAGGCGGCTATGGTTCAACCGAAAACCCAAGGAAATCACCGAGCATATCCAAAGGAGCTGGCGATATATGTCGAGCGTATCCTATTGGAGGAAACCGATGCTGGGCTTGGCAAAGGGTTGAGCGTTTCGGACATAATGGCGGAGCTTAAAGCTCGTTATGGATATGAAGTTAAGCGTGACACAGTGCAGGGCGTATTGAACGCACTTGTTGATTCTGGATCAAAAAAGCCTTCGCTCTGCAATAATGCGGGCGTCAGTCCGTTAACCGAGATGAATAGAATCGACCTCGACAACAGTTGCCTGAATCCGTTCTACACAGTGATTGCAAGTCGGTTGGCATGTAAGGGCGAGCGACTGACGAATGGTGAGGGGGATCCTGCTCCTAAAAATGCGAAGCACCTGTACAGCATAGAGCGTCAAATTGATGGTGCGCAAATTGAGCATTTGTGCCGTCTCATCGAAGCTTCTACGGGTGTAGGTGGAGCCGACGCGCTCGAGCATGCAGTTCTTCGCCTGCTGTGCGGCGAAGAAAGGCAGCAGATTGAAGATCGTTTGGCTCAAGAAAACGCCCTGCTCAAAAGCGGCAGAATTGCAAATATGGAAGCAACGCTTGCAAATTTGAAGTTATTGGAAAAGGCCATTAGCCAAAGGCAGAGAGTCCGCTTTCGAACTTCTGATAAGGGGCGACTGCATAGCCATACGCCATATCATCTATGCATGCACGATGGCTACTACTACCTGTTTGTGGGTCACAAGGGTGCTGCGAGGTCTTTTGACGCAATTCGAGTTGATAGCCTGCGGGATATAACCATTGCTGGACCAGTGGATGATGCAAAAGGTCGTTTTGAAGCGATGGCCGAAGAGGCGAAAAGGTTCTCTCGTGCTGGCGTGAACAGGATGTTTAGTGACGATATAGTTACGGTTCGCGTAAGGTGCCATAGCCAGGCAAAGGAGAAGTATCTTTTAGCCGAATTTGCCGGGAACGATGGGTTTCGGTGCGAGACGCAGGACGGGCACCCAAATCCAGAGTATTCGTTTATGGCATCGTATGACGGCATGAAAACATGGGCGATGAAGTGGCTCGATGTGTTTGAGATACTTCAACCAAAGAAATTGCGCGATGACGTCGTGGACATCATTGGACATAAATGTATCTATGTGAGTGCGAGGACTGATTCAAATGACCCCTGCTGAGAAAAAGCAAGCAATTGGCGATGCGTTGGATTACTGGTATTTGCTCGATTTTTTGAGCCAAGGCGACCAACCCGAAGATAAGAAAAATCCGCCTAGGCCCAGAAAAGGAATGCTTGATGACTGCTTTGTTCCAGAAGAGCGGGACGACCAGTACTTAAGGACGCCTTTTGAAGAAGCGAGAGAACGTGCGGATAGTGTCACAAACGGCGAAAACTGGCCGATCTCAACGATTTATTGTCACCTGGGCTCCGTTCCGCGCGAAGCGGTCATGACTTATATTGCAGAAAAACCGGGGAATGAAATCGAAAAAGAGGATGAGTGCATGACGGTCGCACTATTAGGTGTGAGTCCTGATGGTCAATTTGTCAGCCTTGAGTTGTCCTCTTTATTTTGGTGGTTGAAGAGGAACGTCGGGAATAGCCTAAATGCCATCGTTAGCTTTGAGAAAGAGCAGGATGAAATCCGCAATAAAATCAACGAAAAACTCAATGGAACAAAGCTGACATATGGTGTCATTAGGGACCTTGTCGATAGTTGCGTCCGACCAATGATTGAGGGGATTGCCAGCTGCCTTCCCGACGGTGACGGGGCTGAACGTATCAGCGAGTGGTGTTCAAGGCTGCTTGTTGAATATAGAGCAATGAAGCCAAAGGACAATGGGGGCGATGCGTACCCAGTGTTCGACCAATCGCTCTGTCACTCATTTTTCGCAAAAGATATTTCCCGGATAAATGAGCAGTGCAAGTCAGGGTCATTCGACGATTTGGATAAGGGGCCGCTGCCTCTAGTCGCCGCTTACCTTGAAGGCGGCTTGAGGGAGGAGTCTGCCTGTGGAGAGATTGATCTTCTGGGCGGCGAAGACGATGATGATCTGACTGCCCGTGCAGATTTTTTTTCTGAAGTGTTGGGAGCCGGCGCTACACCTATCGGTCGCTGGCCGAGTAAATACTCCTTGAGTTTGATGCAACAAGTGGCGGTAAATCTTGCGGTTGGTCGTGGCGGTTCGACACGCAAATACCCCGCAAACGACGTTATGTCGGTTAACGGTCCCCCGGGCACGGGAAAAACAACCCTGCTCAAGGACATCGTTGCGGCTAACGTTGTCGAAAAAGCCCGTCTGCTGTGCGAATATGACAAGCCCGATGACGCCTTCGAAGAGGTGGAACTTAGCAAAGATTATCTCAAGTATGCTGAGAATCCATATCGCTTCAAAAAGGGCAGGACCGGAGATGCGATAAATAGTCTCAGCATTTTGGTCTGCTCGACAAACAATGCAGCAGTTGAGAATATCGCCAAAGAGCTTCCTGATGGAAAGGCGTTCTGGGAGGGTATAGACGAATCTGAGAAAAAGGAGTTTCTAGAGTCAGATTTGTCCAACATTGTTTGGGGAAAGAAAAACGAGCAGAAACCGGTGGATGATTTCTATTTCTCTTCGGCGCTCGTTGACAATAATGGCAATCTTCGCGACCCTGCGCATCCTGGGCTTATGATTGCGGCATGTCTGGGAAACCGTAGGAATATTAATAATTTCAGAGATTGCGAGCTTTCTTCGCTGCAGTTTAGCGGCGGGCTGGGAAAGGGCAAGCGGTTTTCTAAGGCGAAGAAACTGTTTCTTGTTCAATACAAAAAGGTATCCGATCGATTCGATCGAATGGAGGAACAAGCCGCTAAGAAACGCGAGCTTCTGAACCTTAAATCGCGTTTGCCTCAATTGGATCGTGAGTGTCAAAAGGACGAGCGAAAGATAGTTGAAGAGCTGACAATCGAAACGGTATGCCTGCCTCATCCTTTTGAAGGCGGTGCTGCAGGCGATGTCCGGAAATATCTTGATGACATTGCGAAGTATACCGCCGATTATGAGGAGAGAAAGAGAGCGCTCGAAAAAGAGCTGCGCGATGCGGAAGAAAAGGCCAGTGGACGGATCTGGAGCATTTTGTATAAGGGTCGCGTGTCCGATTGCCGTGAAGAGCTCGATTCCTTTATGCAGCAAACCAAGTCGGAGCAGAAACTTGTTGAGCTGCGTACGGGATTTGAGGACAAATACGAAGAATTAGAGAATGAAAAGAAGAAACTAGTCTCTTTGCAGGTGAAGATTAAGGGGTTAGAGGACGTAGTCAAGGGCACTAAATCTGTCGAGACGATTGACGAGCGTTTTGTTGAGTCTATCTCAAAGGGGGATAACGAAAGCCGAAAGAGCGCTCATCTTTATAATCCATCCGATGACGATGAACTAAAAAAGGAGCGTAACCTGCTATTTCTGTACGCGCTGCAGGTGACACGCGAGTTCATTCTCGAATCAAAATGCATGCGGAACAACATTACGTTTCTACGAACATACTGGGGAGCTAAAGACAAAGGCGCCGATTCTGGCAAAAAGGAGTTGATAGAGTTCACGCAAGCCGACAGACGGAAGATGGCCCCTGCGCTTTTTCAGGCACTCGGTTTGCTTACCCCAGTGATTTCTTCCACATTTGCGTCGATTGGTCGCATGCTTGAGGATGTTCAGATTGGTGGGGCTGTACCCCTGTTCGGCCTGTTGATTATAGATGAGGCTGGACAGGCGGTGCCGTATGCCGCTTTGGGTGCCCTTGCCCGCAGTCGACGTGCAATGATTGTCGGCGACCCTTCTCAGATTGAGCCTGTGATTACTGGGGATGTTAAGGAGCTCCGCGCTACCCTTGGTAAAAAAGTATTGCTGCCGTTTAAGGGAGACATGGCTTCGGTCCAACGACTTGCCGATGCCGTTAATCCCTATGGCCATCTGCGCAGCAATGGCGAGGGTGATCAATGGATTGGTTGCCCGCTTGTGGTTCATCGTCGCTGCATATCGCCCATGTTCGATATCTCGAATGAAATTTCGTATCAGGGCTCCATGCTTAACGAGACGGCTAATCCAAAAAAGGATCTCGCTGGCAGCTTTTATCTAAAGTCCTCACAGTGGATCAATGTTGCAGGATTTGAACGCGGCAATCGCGACCACTATGTTGATGCTCAGGGCGACAGAGTGTACGAGATTGTCAAGGAGGCTTTTAGGAAAACGGCGGCTGCGACTAAGAAAAAAGCCGGCGGGTCGGGTGAGCATGAAGAGTGTTCTATTCCGAGCCTCTATATCATTTCTCCGTTTAAAACTGTTGTCAGCGGGCTTAAGAATAGGCTGTTAGAAGAGACGCCTGAAGGAATAGCAGAGCGTGCTTGGAGTGCATTCGCAAAGTTTAATATTGGTACGGTTCATACGTTTCAAGGCAAAGAAGCCCATCAGGTGATATTTGTCTTGGGGTGCGATACAAGTCGTAGTTGTGAAGGTGCAATCAGGTTTGTAAATCCAAATATCGTGAATGTTGCGGCAAGCCGAGCTAAGTATCGCCTTTACGTAATTGCTGACTATGCAGCGTGGAAGATTAATGAGAACGTTGCAACGATGAAGCGAATTCTCGACACGGCATGGGTTGAGCATTGGGAAAAGTACCAGACAACTGGAGCTATTGAGGAGCTCAATGCGGCGAAAGATATGTTGCCGCGAGGAGAATCTCTTCCACGGGAGGCAACTGACGCGGACGAGGAACATGTCAATGAAGATGATTGGTGTTCTGATGTAAGCACCGATTCCTATTTGGACAATGTGAGCGAAGCGTTTAAAAGCTTTAATCTGGATGCAGAAGACTGTCGAATCATAGGCTTCTCTTCGCGCGAAGCTCTTCAAAGCGCATTTGCTGATTGCGCGTGCGACCAAAATGGCAAAAATAGGGTGCTTGAGAATATCGAACAGGGGCTTCTTCTGTGCAAGATATTTGGCATTGGCAGTGTTGGTACCGATAGCGATTCAGATTGCGCATTTTGCCTGCTAATGTTCTGCCGCGCGGCAGAGAGATACTTGCGTTTGAAATTGTTGCCGGCCTTAAAGGCCATTGCTCCCGATTATGTTGTTGCAAGAAAGCCGCTCAAGGAGCTTGAGAGCCTTAACCTCGGTCAATACAAAGGATTAATTGAAAAAAAGAGTGAGCTACTGGCATCCTCTGTTCGAGTTGAAAATACAGAGCTGACGCAGGCGTCAAAGGGGGACTGGTGGAGGACGCTCGGCGAAACGTTGGGTCAATTCACTAAATTTCGTAATAGCGCCTGTCATACCGATCGAGAAGAGATGGTTAGCGCGGGCGAGGTCTGGCTGGCGCTTCAATGTCTTTTCACTGCTTTTCAGCTTGATGAACATGGCCATAAGAGTGTGGAAATCATGCGAGAGGGCGTTGTTTACGAAGCGGCTTTTGCGGGGGCCGAACGTTTGCCGGTCTGTTACTCAATGGATCAGGCGGAAGCTAAAGGCTATGCCTCGATTTCGAAAATACTGAGCGTAGGTGGCTCAAGGATTAGGGCAGCAAAGGCCAATAACATTCTGATGAAACAAGGGTACCTGCGACTTTTCGATGAAGGCGAAGAGAGCGTGCAGAAATGCAAAGTTCCGTCCGCTAAGGGTTTGAGTCTGGGTGCAATCACTGTGCGCGGTGAAAAGGGGGACGGTGAAGTGTACTTCTATGCGCAGTATCCGAAAGTGAAGGCAAAGGATATATGCAACATAATTGAACGCGAGTCATGAGCCATCTCAAAGTCAAGTGAGTTTTAGGGTAAAGCCCGCAATCTAACGCTATATAGCGGTAGATTGCGGGTTGCTTTTTATCTCTTTTCACTATTCTGCAGGTGTCAGTTGTTTGAAGGGAGATTCAAAGATGCTTGAGTCCAATTGTATTTATATTTGCGACGAGTCGAATGAGGCGAATCTCACGTGCACGCTGTTGCAGATGAAGCAGATGGTTGACGAGGCAATTGATCTTGCCTATGAGCTCGAGGACTCCTCTGTTGCTTGCAAGGGAGTTGGTGACGACTTGTTGGCCACGTGGGAGTCGTTGTGCTACTGCAATGCCGCCGTCCACGAGCTTATTCAATCTGTTCTGCTTGAGCGTAAAGAGACCCTGCGATTTGATGAATTACAAATGCGTAATGATGAAGTGCCCGAGCGGCCAATATGCCGATAACAACATTTGTTTGTCTCTGGGGGCAACAGCCTTGTTCAATCCCTCGAAGACAGTGTTTTCTTACATTAGCTTGCGAACGTAGCCTTCTTTGAAAGGAAAAACATGAACACTTCTATCCAAATTCCGTCCAGCGCCGTTGAGTCTGCACCCCGCACCGCCAAAGGCGAGGTCGTCAAGCTCGTGCAGGGCGCGCTGCTCATCGCCGTCGCCGCATTCGCCGCCGTCGGTATCGCCTCTGTCGCCGCTCCGTTCTGCGTCTGGAAGGGCGAGGTCGCGCTGTTCCTGAACGAGTCGTTCCACACCAACTGCTCCGTTTCCGCGATTGCGGAGTACGCGTCGGCGGCGCCTGGGTCCGATTGGGCGTCAATGCTCGTGGCCGCGCTCGTCGCGGCGTACCCGGCCTACCATGCCGTTTGGCGCGTCCGCGAGGGTTTTGGGCTCAGCTGCGATGCCCCGGTGTTCAGCAGGCGCGTGTCGCGCCTTCTCGCCGCGGTGAGCGCTTGTTTGCTGTTGGCGATGCTGTTCATGGGCTATGGAACGAGTTGGCTCATCAACGGCAGTGCGATGGGTGACCAGGGCCTTGTTGAGTCGGGGCACAATGTATGGGCCGTTTCCATCATGATCATGCTGGGCTGCGCCCTGATGTGCCTGTTCAAGTGGTTTCTCGCCAAGGGCCCCGGACGCAATTTCGGCAGCGGCTTTGCCGTCGAGCTTGTCCGCCTCGCCGACGTCCTGCTGAAGCGCGCGAGCTCGAACCTGGTGCTGTGCTACGTGGCCGAGCTGCTCGCCTGCCTGCTGGCGCTGGCCTTCATCGCCGTGGCCTATGTCGTCGTGAGCGTGGCCATCGCGCTCGCGTTCGCAGCCGTGGCCCTGGTGGTGTGCCTTGCCGGGATTCCCGTTATCCTTGCTGCCTCGTGGCGCAGGTAGCGGGGCGATCATGCGAGTTCTTATCGTAGCGTGAGAAAAACTTGCAGAAATCGCAAGTTCTTTTCACGCGATGAGAAAAACTTGCAGATTGGCGCGAGGACGACGGCCCTCCGCGTGAGCGCGGTTTTGATATTGCTTGTTAATGTGTCCGAACGGTTGATTGGAGACAAAATGTACCCGAACTATGAGTGCAACAACTATCCCATGAACATTACGGATGATGACGGCCCGTTCCTGATCATGGAGGCGGAGCTGTCTGGCGACGTCGAGCTCAATGATGAGTTTAAGAAAGACGCCAGCTATAGATATTCGTGTGCGACTGTTTCTGCGGCGATCGATCTTTGCAAGTCAATGACGGACGGCGATGCCGATCCCTGGTATGAAAGTTGGGAGAAGGCGGTTGAGCGTTATCCGCTCGAGAAATGCGAGGATGCGACAACGCTGTATTGGATTGAGCCGACCGATCCGTACAAGGCGCTGTGCGCCTTCCATCCCCATCCCGATCTTGAGCGGTACGCGGCTGAGGCAATTGACGCCGTTGACACCTATCTGCTGGAGCGCGAGTACTGTCCCTTTACGATCAACCACTTAGATCTAAAGGATGTTGACGTCCTGCTCAGCGCTGCTTGGGGATTGGCTCGAGTCCTTAAAGAAATTTGGGGAACTTGCGACCCTGATGTTATGGAAAAGATTGAGGATGCTACGTACAGTGCGCATATAACGGTTAGGGACCTGATCGCGGGTGAAGAGGCGGTCAAAGCTAGCTCGAAGTCCGATGAGAATCTTTAGCCGCCGCGCTGATCGGCGCGCCTGATTGACAGGCTGTCGGAAAAGTCCGGACAGCCTGTCAACCCCGGCCGTTACATCGTCCCCTTACTCGCGGCGTAATGTCCCGCCTGCTTAAGGGCATCCTCGTAGGCGCGCTGTTTTGCTTCGTACTCTTGCGCGCAGCGCTCCTGTTCTGCTTGCCCGGGAACAGGCACGGTCATGCTTCGCAGGTCTTTAGGAGATAGCTGCGCAAGCGAGTCTCCGTGTGAGGAGGCTAAGAGTTTCTGCTGTCCTTCATCGGATGACAGGTAGGCTAAGAAGAATCGTGCTAGTAGTTCATCTTTAAAGGATGCGCAGAAGACGACATCGCAGGGGACAATGAGTTTAGGGCATAACTGAGGTTTCTGAGGCACCGGCTCGCGCCTCATGCTTCCCGGCACTACGAGGGCCAGCTTAAATGGTGGTCCGAAGCGTGAGATCAGTATGCAGGTTTCATACTCGCCCAGCGGTTTGAGACGATAGAAAAGACCTGGATCCGTATCGCCCATATCGTAAATATCCGTGTCGGATACGCGCTCGGGTAGATCTTCGAAACCGATAACCGTTCCATCGACTAAGTGTTTAAGCGATAGGTAGTAGCAGTCAATTCGTCGGTCCGTTCTGCTAAGACCCATCTGTGGCATCTTTAAAAGAGTGCTACGGGGAATGCCGCGGCGTATGTCCGCTACGCTGCCAAAGCGAACGAAGGACTCCTCTGCAAAAGAGGTGCTTTTAGCACTGGGAAGTAAAGGCCAGATTTTTTCGGCACCTCGATCGCCGAGACGCCAATGCGTCACATCGGTTGTCTTGGCGTAAGCATAACTAATCGAGTCTTGGATCTGATGCATGAGCTCGCTTGTCATGGGCTTGTTGTCAAATGACCGCCCATCAAAGAGGAAATATGGCTCGTTGGGTTTACGGTCGCTCAGAAATAGTAAGGCGTAGCCATCGCTATTGGCGGCGATCGTATTGGGAAGTAACACTATCGCTGTCAATAGTCCAAGCTGGCAGAGCAGGCGGCGCCCGTCTGCGGCGCGTGCCAGGTTGAGCAATCGGTTGGAGACTTGTACGACCGCAATGGAATCCGGGCGTTCACACGCAAGGGAAGCAGCGAGAAAAACGTAATACCATTCGCTGACCGAAAGCGGGCTTGGTACATCGACAAGTGTTTGCAGTTGACGGGCCCTCGACGTAAGGAAATCCCGAACATGCTCATCTGCAATTTCGAGCGAGGGCTCAAATTGAGTGAGGGGGATTTGCTCGGGGGGTCTGCAGTAGATGAGCGTGGGCTCATCGGTACGGGGCACGGCACCCGATTCTGGCGTTGAGGCAAAGACATCGGCTTTGGTAAATGTAAAAGACGGATCAGCGGATGTGCCGCGAGTTCTAAAGTCGGTGCTTTCGGGGTCCTTAAGGTCGATGCCCCAGATAGACCATGCGGGTCCATTTGCATAATCTTGGGCAAACTCAAAATCTCGGCAGCACAGCTCGATAAGCGTATGAGTTTTTAGCGTTGGCTGGAGTTTTGAGACCATAAAGGAAACCAGGTTTGCAAGAAATGCGCTGCTATGAGGCTCTGGATCCTGATTGTAGGCATGATAAAGGCCTAGCTTTGCTTGTTCTGCGCGAGACAGAAGCACGATTGCCTCCTCGGACATGCGTTGTGCGATATGGAGTGCGTCGTTGTTGGCAATGGCACGACGCGGTCAATTCATATTATCAGCCCAACTCCGATGAATTTGAAATTGAGTGTTTATAGCTTAACCCACGGGGGTATCAACTGCGTTAAGCTTTTAGAAATAAAATTCTAAAAATGAACGGGCTTTCGGACCAATATGTCATCAGCAATGAAAGGACAGCTAATGAACGGATGCGACATGTACAGAATCGAGCCGGACGCCCCCAAGAAGCCAACGGCGATGAATATTTTCGGCATGATTCTGCAAACTGTCTTTGCGGTTGTACTCTACGTGGTCGCCGTCGACATGATGTGCTTGCTGACGACGTGGCTCGGCGGGTTTATGTTCGAGATTAGCGAGAGCAACACGGTGATCCCGCTCCATTCATGGCGCCTGGTGGCGTTTAGGGTGTACTGGGTTGTGCTGGGCGCGGCGTTTGTTGCGGCGCTTGCCCACAAATGGATCGTGTTGTTAACGGGAGGGCGCGAATCCGACATGTGCGAGCTGCTCGGTGTAATTGAGGGTGCCGGCGCATTTGCATCCGTCGTCTGTGCGATTGTCTGTTTGCTGGGCTATGCCGCCGTATTTGATTGGTGGGCCGGCGTTACCGGAAAGATGGCTTCGGATTCCCGCGCCAATGATTACCTGCTTTGGGCTGTTGTCTTAACCATCGGAACGATTGTCGAGTGGCGAATTGTCGAAGGGGTCCTCAAGGCTTTATTCCCTCATGAGTGCTTGTTCCACGGGCTTCGCTTTGCATCCGTCTGCGTGGTTACTCCTCTGCTTGCGCTTGTACCCACCACGCTGGCCATCATCGTGTGCGCGCTGGTGGTGGGCCTTTTTGCCGGGATTCTGTTTGCATCGCTTGCGATCCCCGTGGTTATCGCGGTTATTGGCATTGCCATCGCTATGAGTCGCTAACCCACAACGCAATCCAAATATCTCGCATAAAGAAAGGAACGACCATGTCGGTATTCTCTGACGCTCAAAAGCTTTTGCTGCTTGCCGTACTTACCGCTCTTATGGCTGGTGCCCTGATGTACGAAGTGTTGCATCCCACACTGTTTCCGCTGCTCAAGCAGGGCATTTTGCAGCTGCTCTACCACATTCCGGTCTTTACCCAGCCGGGCAACGTGATCTATCTGGAGTCGGCGACATCGCTGGCACTGTAGGAGTTTATGGGCTCGGGGCCACGTCATAGGTAAGAAAACCAATATAGAAAGGAAAACACCCATGGCTCAGAAGCAGTATCGAAACATCGATCGCTACCGGGACCTGCTCACTCGAATTGCGCCCTCGCGTCTGGTGGAGCAGACGCGTCAGAGTGTTATTGGCCACGAAGGAAGCTTGGAGGCCTTTGTGACGGCGCTGAGCTTTGAGGTCAACCGCTGCGTGATGTTGGCACGCGGCGCCGATCCGCGCGACGTTCTTTCGCCCGCCGCCATTTTGGTGATGGGTTCCACTGGTACGGGAAAGACCCACACCATCAAGGCCGTGGCAGATGCCGCAGGGCTCAAGCTGTTCGTGTTCGATGTCTCCACCATGACGGGCGAGGGCTGGCGCGGTGCCAGCATGATCAACTGCCTATCGCAGGTCGCGGACTATCAGGCTGCGAATCCCGGTGAAATTTGTTTGGTGCTCTTTGACGAGTTTGACAAGGCGGTTCGTGTCGAACCCGATGGGGGAGAAGTTGCATCGAGTTTTAGTCCATCGCAGTCGTTCCTTAAGCTTTTGGAAGGCGGGGAGATGCCGTTCGAATGTGATACCTCCAAGAGTGCGGCTATTAAGACACTCAACCTCGATCAGGTTGTCTGCATTTTGGGCGGCGCCTTTATGGGCTTGGACGCTCTGGTGCGCAAGCGCCTGGGTGACAAGTCTGGCACCACGGTCGGCTTCGGATCCTCGTATGCCGCCGTGCGCACCGCCGCAAAATCGGCAAACGAGCTGCGAGACAGTGCGACCATCGAGGATGTTGAGACTTGGGGTATTATGTCCGAGCTGTGCGGGCGCATTGGCTCGGTGATTAACTTTAACGCCTTGAGCGTGGACGATCTGGTCCAGATTGCGTATGAACAGTACCTACCCAAGCACAACAATATGATGGGAAATGGCGCCAAGATGGAGCTGACGGCAGATGCTGCTCGCCTTGCGGCGAAGCGCGCGGTTAAGGAAGGTGCCGGCGCGCGCGGCATGCTCCGTCAGCTGCGTCCCCTTATGATGTACGCCTGGAGGGACATGCGGGAAGATACCTATATTTCCCGTGCGACCTTGGTCGTGAGCGACGGGGAACTTGCGGTTGCGTACGAGCGCTCTCATGAGCCGCGGGGTTTTTTGCAGGAAGAGATGGGGGAGAATTCGCCCTTTCTGAACGGGAGGGAGATTGAAGCCCTGGCGCTGGTGAACAGCTGGATGGAGCATGAGGACAAGGACGAGCATAGGCCGTATCAGCCCGAGCTTGCTTGGCTGGCGGATTTGATGGACGGCTCGGCGCTCGACAAGATCGTGCAGGGCGGCAAAGCATTCGATCTTGCTGGGGTCTTGTTGCGCGGCGTTCCGTTTGATGGGCCGGAGCGCATTGCCGCCCACGAGCTGCTTAAGGCGTGCGCCTGCTACAACGACGTGCTCTATGCCGATCAGGACAAGTATCGCAACCTTGCCCAGGTGCTTATGCTCACCAAATTGGTGTACAAAAAATCGCCCGATTGCTTGCTGAGCCCGCTCGATGTGGTTATGAACGGCACGACTACGGGCAACGGTTTTCAGGGTCTTGGCGAGTGGGTCGATGCCATGAGCAGGTCCGAAAAGCCTTCGTTGGAAAAGTGGCAGTACCTGGCGGCCGGGGAGGCCCTGCGGATTTACGACCACTTTAGCAAGCGCCCCGACCAGGTTAAGGAGCTTGCCGCCAAGGTGTCCCTGATGCGTGTCGCCCTTGCAGTGATGGACGTTGAGGAGCGTGAGGCATTGGAGTGCGATCTTAAGAAGCTGCTCGCTTCGTGCGAGTAATCGCCGACTGTTTCTCTTTCTTTTCTTTCCCTTTCTCGGCGGCATAGACGCCGCCACCTCAACCACCTCGCGTGAGTTTTTGTCCGCACGGGATGGTATTCAACACATGCAACAACTAAATCGGAGGTTTGACCATGGCTACGTGGGAACTCAACTGTCAATCGATGCTGTCGTCTGCGGGCGACAAGGAGCTTGCTCCCTATCTTGCACGTCAAAAGGCGATGCGCGAGTTTTTTGAACGTGCGCTGTTTGTTCCCCAGGATCAGGACGGCGCTAAGGACCAGGACAACAACGGCCTGTACTTTTTGGGCGCCACGACGGGCTCGGGCAAAAACTACACGGCCGAGCAGGTCACGGCCGACCTGATTGCCGGCGGCTGGGATGAGTCGGGCTGTTTTAACAAGTGTCCCGGCCGCCGTACCTTGGTGTTTGTTGTTCCGGGTAAAGACAATCGCGACAACTATGTTGCAAGCGTGCGTGAATTGTTGGCTGGCCAGGGCATGAGTTGTGATGAAGCGGCACGCATGGTGTTCGATCTTCCGCGCGCGGGCGAGAACATTCTGAATTGGATTGAGGCCACCCGCGGCAAGGGTGCCGTGGGCGTGCGCGAAATCTCGTGTCCCATCGAAGCAGATGACGAGAGCTCTCATCGCGTCATTAAGCGAGCATGGCGTAACACTATGGAGGTTGCCGATAACCTTCTGCACATTCTTGATACAAAGAAAAGTCTGGGAAACGTTGTCGATTGTCTGACCCCCAGCCTGTGGGACAAGCTGTCGTTAGCCGATGCGAGCCTGCGTTGGGCAGTGAGTTGTGAACTCAAGAACATTACGCGAGGCATGGAGGTAATCCCTCAGATTTGGCCATCTGCGCTGCTCAACGACGAGAGCATGCCACATGTGATTGCCCTTACGCCCCAAAAGCTCGTCAACAGAATCGATACGGTGACCGGTCGGGGCGTTGTGCTCTTTAACGCGGCGGCTGCAGAGAAGTGCCTATTCATCTTTGACGAAATCGACCACATGAAGGCTGACATGCTGTCGACGCTGACGGACGACCCCGTGACGTTTCAGCCGGATGAGGCGCTGCGCATCCTTGATCGTCATTTTAACGGCGGCGTGGTGGACCCCTTGCTGTTGGGAAATCGAGATCAATGGATGGCGGTCTACACACACGCTTCTACGTCGGGCGATCACAAGGGGTCGAATGCCGAGAGGAACAGGGTTTCGCGAGCGAGCGTAGAGGAAGCTGCCGAAGGAATCGCCAAGGATGCCGAGAATATTCAAAAGGCACTCGCCTCCTGCATTAAGGAAATGAAACTGCGCCCGCCTTTTGCGCTGTCTGACGAGGCAAAAGACGAGCAGCTTGCCGGTCGTCGTCTGTTTGGCAGTGATGATGTCTCGGTGGGCGATAACTCGGTAAACCCGTTGTGCTACAAGCTCAATGAGGACGGTACCCGCAATATGATTACGGCTCATGGGGCGAATGGACAGCAAACCGTTAACAAGGCGGTTCGTCGTGCGCGCGGCGTCGTTAGGATGGTAGTAGGTCACCTTGCCATCTGCGCCAGCCTTATGGATAGCCTGTATTACGGCAGCATTTCGTACAAGGACGATCTTTCGCGCAAGAACATCATCGATGCGCTGGGCATTAGGAACGACCAAACCAGTGAGAAATGCTTTTGGAATGCGTTGATGATGGCGCTGTTCTTTAAGAACCGTAAGAACGACGATATTGATGCAGCCGATGACTCGATGTATGCGCGCGGCGTCGGCTACCTGGTGATGGAAACCACGCTCGACCACATATTTACCACGCACCTAACCAGCCATGGCATTGAGCGCATGCCCGAGGCGTACTTGGCCTCCATTGCTGCCAATGCGCCCTGCGTGTGCATGAGCGCAACTTGGAGCGCATCGACCGTAAAGAACTTTAACCTGGATTACCTCGATGAGGTTCACGGCGTGGTCCGCAAGGATACGTGGATTGGCGAGCTCAACCAAGAGATCGTGCGACAGACCAAGCTGTTTAACAAGCAGGCGGCAAAGACGTACGACGTTGACGTTGCTTGGGTTGACGAAGACAAGAATCTTGCCGGTATGGCTGCGTTGGCCGGCGGCGCCTTTGGTGGGGCCATCGTATCGCCCGACGAGACGTACGAGCGCGTGATGGAGTTCTTTGACCAGGTCGGCGTAAGTGAAGGGCTTGCGGTGCGTCTGCGTTTAAAGATCGCCGACAGGGTGGGCACAAGCGACGTCAAGAGCATCGAGTTTGAATTGAAGCGTCTAAGCAAGACACTCGTTGCCGTGAGCACCTGGGCACGTGGCGTTGCACGCAACGAGCATCAGGCAGGAGCCATCTTTACGACGCGCCACATGGGAAACCATGGCGACTTTAATAGCTTGGCGCTGGACCTTGCCCGAGAAATCGTTGCCGAGCTGGTGATTCGGAACGTTAAGTGCCCCGAGGCGTCGTACGAGGAGTCGCTCAAGGAGGCCAAGGGTATGGTGCCGTGCTTTAACGCTGCAGAATGGGATATCGGTTGGGGTGACGCTCAAAACCGTCTCGAGATGGGCCGGCCAACCCTTATGCTCATCAATTTGTCGGCCGGTGGCTTTTCCAAGAATCTTAAATACAAGGTACCGGAAAGTTTGTGTCGCACGGTACGACAGGTTGATTGCGGCTTCGAGGATGCCGACCGCCGTCCCAAGATGGACCTGGACTTTCTGTACATTGAGTCGCCTACGAGCCGTCTGACGTCGGAAGTCGAGATTAGCTCGGCGACGTTTGTTCAGCAGGCGTTGACAGGTGTGGTTGAACAGGAAGAGCTGGTGGCGCGCGGAGAGGTCCCGTTTACCGAAAAGCGTCATAACGTACGGCTGCTGCTGTCTGGCACCAAACGGAATCTGCCGGTTCGCAATACCCTCTCTTATCAGGTCGAAGGTGCTCGCATTGTGGCGCAGGCCGTGGGCCGCCTGATGCGCACGAGCGTAAAGATGCCGCACGTGCAGGTAATGCTCGACCGCAAAATCGCCGGCGATTGCGACTTTTCGTTCCTGCACGATTTGCCGATGGGCTACGAGCTGGAGCAGGTTGTTGGCGCCTGTGCGGCTGTCAACAATCACATGGCGGACAAGAAGCAGCACGCTGCTAACAAACAGCAGAACCTTGCTGCCTTTAGGAACAACCTGGCGAAAGAGAAGCACGAAAAGCTGGCATGGAAGGTTACCTCCCTCGATGCGCGCGAGGAAGATCTGGCCGCCTTCGATGGCGAGCGCGACTTTTATCTGCATCATTTTTGCCTGCCGTGGGAGGACCTCGCAAGCTATCCTGCGCGCAAAAGCACCGCACTGCACATGCCGTTTGCCGCGAGTGGCTATGCGTATGCGCAGGGCGGAGCGTGTAAGGTGCCGCATTTTGAGTTTCCCAGCTATGAGGGTGAACCTGTCGAGCAGATTGCTGCCCGCCTGGAGGAGCGCTGCCGCTATAACGAGGGCTTAAAGGGCGCGAAGGTTCGCCAGGTAAGCCAGATGGCTGCTCGTGTGTCCGAGCTGCTCTCAATTCGCGAGGTGCGCGAGCGCTGGTCGCGCGACGGGGTGCCTACGACGTTGCAGCCGGCGGCGACGGTGCACATGACGCCCTATATGTTCCAAGCGGTATACCTTGGAGAGCTGGGCGAGTCTGCCGGCAGGGCCATCTTTGAGGCGTATTACGACGGGTGTTATTCGCTTACTCGTGGTGATGCGGCCCATGCCGAGACAGGCGGCGATTTTGAGGTGCTCGATGCCGCCGGCAACAAGACCGGGGTGTGGATCGACTTTAAGCACTATCGTATCGGCGCCTATGAGGCCTACAGGCGCAACGGCGGCGATGCCACGGATGCCGAGCGCTTTAAGGCCAAGGCCCAAAAAGTTGGGGCGAAGCGCCTGTTGATCGTCAATGTTTTGGCCGATGAAGCGGCGCTGGAGCTCCGCCAAAAGACAATCGATGACGAGGGGATGGTCTACTCCTTCCCCTATATGGCAGCTGATGGAGCAATCAGTCTGGAGATGATGGAGGCGATCGGCCGTGCAATCGAAGCATAACCAGCCGTGTGGCCTGGGAGACATCGCTGTGTCCGAGCTTGTGTTGCAGCTCGATGCCGCGGCTGCCGAGAAGCGCTACTCGGTCTTTTGGTGCAACGTTGGCGATGCAGGCAAGCATGCCGTGGCGGACTTTATGGCCGATGTGTGCCAGACGGGCAAGGTCGTGGCGCTCACCCAGCTCGAGGACAACCGCGTCTTTCTGATGGTCAAGGCGGGCGCGCAGACGGGCGACCTTAACGCCCCGCTCGCCCATGAGCAAATGGTTCCGATTAAAACTCATTGGGACGAGCTGGAAGATTGCGTCGTGTTGCGCCTGCTATTCAACTCTTGCTCGCAGTTTGAGGGGGTCGAGGACGAGATTCCCAATGACACGGGACACCTGTATGTCATTAGTGCCAAGGGCGACCGCCGCGACGCCATTGAGGAAGCAGGAACGGGCCCTGCCAAGATTGAGACGGTCGAGACTGTTATCAACGAGGACTGCACCTTTGAACTTAAGATCCGAACGTTTGCCAAGCGGCGGGTGCTCATCGGTCGTGCGGCAGGCGACAAGCTGGAACTCGAGAAGATCAACAGCCAGGTGGGTTACAGGCTGTCGCCTGTGGCTACGGTGGTGCTGGCTCACGGACAAAGCGATGAGTATATCCTGCGCCGTGCCAAGGGCGATAAGCCGTCCAAACGCCGTGACCTTACGTTTTCTGCCCAGGCGGAGAAGGTCGCCTATACCAAGAAGGGAATCCTGTACCGAGAGCTGCAGATTCTTGAGCGTCGGTACAGCGATTTTGCCCAGATATCGCTCAGGGAGTATCCGCGCAAGAGCTTCTACGAGGTTCTGAAAAGCGACCGATACGCCCATGTGGTTGCGGAGCGTTCGTTGGGGCGGCGGGTTGTGGTTTCGTTCGCGGGTGACGGGCTTGATAGGGTAGCGCGCCAGTTGGCCGATCGGCTCAACGATTCCTCGTGGGGCGTGCGCGCGTCGTATGGCGGCAGGGCTGTTGATCCGCTGGCGTGGAATATCGTTGTGGTAGCCAACGAGGTCGCCGAGGACGATGGCTATGCTCTGCACGCTGGCGTGGTGGAGCAGCATGTGACGCCGGATGTGTGCGAGCCGCTGGTTAAGGCGATGCCGAATACAAAGGTACGGGGCGCACAGGAGGGAATCCTGGGAGCCATGCTCAAAGAGCTGCTGGTAAAGCAGAACGTCGTCGACGGACGGATGCAGGCGTTTGACCTTGGCTCTTTTGGCGTTGAGTCGGTGACGGTCTGCGGCGTGGTCAATGTTCCGCGTAAAGAGGAAGACAAGATTGAGCTGGATGCGCGCCTTGCAACGCTAACGATTGGTGCTGACGGGGCCATGGACTACACCTCGCATTCCATCGAGGATGGTCCCGTGGACGAGATAGAGCTTGAGCTGTTGACGGCCGACGGCAAGCTCGACAAGGATGCCTATATCTTTGACGTGCGGGCAGGTGGACAGTCTATGCTCGCGCGCGTGCGCGATACGGGCTTGACGACCTTCTCTAACAACTTTGCGACCTTGGTGCGCGATTACCAGCTTACGGGCAAAGCGGGCCGTAAGAAGGAGTTTTTCGAAAGCTACAACTCGCCCTATTACGGCATTGGAACGTTTGAACGTGCAGGGATGACCTGCTACTTTGTGGGCGTCAACAACGGCACCAAGGAGGACCTGGCGACGGCGATTCATGTGCGCTCGATTGAGGTGCTCGAAGGCGACGATCTGTCCGAGCTGCTGGTTCAGCTGGTCAATGTGGGGCTTTCGCGCCACGGAGCTCCCTCCAGGTGGCCGATTCCGGTGAAGTATCTCAACGAATGTGCCGCGCGTGAGGGCGCGGCGGGGGAGCCTGGTATTTGCTCGTGAGGAAACAGAGGAAACAGATTAGCTATAAGCGCTAGAAAAATAAAAATGTTCTTGCAACATGCAAGCAGAGCGCATATACTACAGTCATAGCGTATGAGATGGGGTCTCTAAAAGAGGCCAAGCACAGCAATTTGAGTTTATGTGGACGGGATTTGAGCATGAGCACCAGCAATTTCTCCTTTAACAACGGCAATATCGATTTCATTAATCTCGAGACCATTTATGGCCGTACTGACCGTTCTCGCACAGAGAACTGGCCTGTATGCCTAGGTGAAGAGGCGCCAAGTGGCGAAGATCTCGAGTATTTGGATGAGATTGAGCGCGAGCGGAACTATGAGTTTGGCTTTTGCGAATGCCAGGTTCGCCGCGATTCAAATCGCTCAATTTAATTACCCCGTTATCACCTCTTTTTAATGGGGCAAGTTGGATCGACTATCTGTGTCAAACAACGGCTCACCGTGGGAAGGAATCGACAATGAGCAAGAATATGAACAAGGACATGGACGGCAAGGCTTTGGGTAAGGCCAAGGCGGCTGGACGCGTGGTGACGGTTGCTGCGGCGACGATTGCCATGACGGGCGGCTCGATGCTGTCGCCCCTGGTCGCGGTGGCACAGGATGCGGATGGCGTTGGCGCCACGGGTGCAACGGCTGCGGTGATGTCGCCGCTGACGAGTACTGCGGCCGCCGGTACTGGCGCGGGTGCCGTGTCTGCAGCGCAAAAGGTCGCCGACCTGCAGGCTGCAGTTGATGCGGCGCGCGCTAAAGCTGCTACCGCCAAGGCCGATCTGGAAGCGGCTGCCGCTCCCTACGATGCTGCCGCCGTCAACCAGCAGCAGGCGCGGGGCGCCTATGACGCGGCCCGCGGTGCGAGCGATAGCGCGGCCTCCGCTGCTTCGGCCGAGCTGGAAAAGCAGCTGGGCGCTGCGCAGGACAAGGCCGATCAGGATGTCAAGGCGTTTGAGGACGCTCAGGCTGCGCTCGATGCTGCCAAGAAGGAGCTGGCGGACAAGGATGAAGCCCTGACTGCTGCCCAGAGGGCATCCCGTGATGCCCAGTCTGCGCTTGAGGCCGCACAGGCTGCTGCATCCGATGCTACGCCCGAGGCTGTAGCTGCCGCCCAGGCTGCCGCAGGGCAGGCTGCGAGTGACCTGGAACAGGCGAAGCAGCAGGTCGTTGATGCGCAGGCCAAGCTCTCGGATGCTCAAGACGCTGCCACTGCCGCCGCTGCCAAGCAGCAGGACGCGCAGGGCAAGCTTTCGGCAGCTCAGCAGGCAAAGGCCGCGGCAGATGCGGACGTGGATGCCGCGCAGACGAGCTATGACGCGGCCAAGGCCGATCTGGATCGAGCCGAGCAGGGCGCCGCGGGCCCGGAGTACGAGGCCGCCAAGGCAAAGGTGGCTGCTGCGTCCGAAGCGCTGACGGCCGCCAAGGCCGCGCAGTCGAAGTGCGAGAGCGAGCTTGCTGCCGCTGAGCAGGACGTTGCCGCCGCCGAGGGCGAGGTTCAGACTGCTCAGCAGGCAGTTGCCGATCAGCAGCAGGCCGCTGCCGATGCCCAGTCAAAGCTGGATGCCGCCGCTGCTGCCAAGACCGCTGCCGACGCCGCTCTTGACCAGGCCAAGACCGATCATGCCAGTGCGCTCACGGAGCTGGCCGATGCCCAGGCCAAGCTTTCGGCGGCCAAGGACGAGAAAGACGCTGCCGACAAGGCGCTCGATCAGGCGAAGGCCCAAAAGCAGCAGGCCGACCAGGCTGTGGCTCAGGCCCAGGCAAAGCTCGATGCCGCTCAGGCAACGGCGAATGCATCGGCGGAGAACTACCGCCAGGGTGCCATCGCATTCTTTAAGAGTGTGGGTGCCGACGATGCGGCGGATATCATCCTCAACTGCAAACTCGCTGGCTACAACAAGGTGGGCGAGGAAGTCGACGCGACGAGCCTGACCAATATGAAGCAGGCGGTTGTGTGGCTCAAAGCGTGCAACGAGTATCGCGCAAGCGTTGGCCTAGGCGAGCTCAAGGTGACATATGCCATGATGGCGACCGCCATCGCCGACGCGAACTTCTCCGATACGAAGGTCGCGCACGCTCAGCAGTTTAACGTGGGCGAGAATGTGGCGTGGAACTACGGAAGCAATCCGTTTAAGCAGTGGGTCGATCAGGAGAAGGCCATCTTTGATGCTGCCGCCGCCTCGCTGGGCGCGTCGGGCCTTACGGGAAAGGCCGCTTACGATTTCTATACAGCGCATAGCTCCCAGATTGATAACTACGCCGCACTGCACGGTGGACCTAACCCTTCGGTCGGACATTACATCAACGTGATCAACCCCGATTACACCGTGACGGGCATGGGCGTTTGCACGCGAGGGACGCTGTACGGGAGTACACAGGCGCAAACATTTGTATATTCTGGTCAATGGTATAAGCCGTATAACCTCAATCCGATGACGGTTGCAGAGTATGAGGCTGCGTTGAATGCGTGGTGTGACTCGTTGGCAAATCCCGAGCAGGGCGTGGATGCGGCACGCAAGGAGCTTGCTGTGGCGCAGGGCGTTGCCGACGATGCCGGCAGCAAGGTGAGTGCAGCATCGCAGGCCGTTGCAGCAAAGCAAACCCAGGTTGAGCGCGCTGCCGCTAACGTTGATGTCGCGGCAACCAAGGCCTCGGAGGCCCAGGCTGCCGTGGCGCAAAAGCAGGCTGCAGCTGACGCCGCCGCGCGTGCCGTCAGCGATGCCCGCGCCGATTTGAGCGCTGCCAACGCCGCTGTTGCGGCAGCGCAGGACGCCGTGGCCGCCAAGTCTGGCGAGCTCGACATTGCCAAGGGCAAGGTGGCTGCTGCCAAGCGCGCACTGGACGCCGCTCGTGCCGGTGTTGGCGACAAACGGGATGCACTTGCCGCGGCCCAGGATGAGCTAGCGGCGTACTCAGCCGATATCGCCGCTGCTCAGCGTGCGTTTGATGCGGCGTCGTCTGCACTCGAAAGCGCGCGTGCCAATCAGCGCGAGGCGGAGGCCGAACTTCTTGCCACCCAAGGCGATGCCGATCAGGCAGGCATCGATGCTGCTGCCACTCAGGTGGAGCTCGATATGGCGCAGCGGGCTGCAAGCGATGCCGACGCCGTCGTGGCAACGGCTCAGGCAAAATCTGATGCAGCTGCCGCCCGCGCCTCTCAGCTTAAGAATGCCGCCGCAGCACTTGCCAAGGCCACTGGGGACAAAGCGACTGCCGATGCCGCGCTCGATGCAGCGGCGATGGCCGTGAGCGATGCCGAGTATGACGTGGTGGAGGCTGACGATGCCGTGGTGGATGCGACTGTCGCGCGCGACGCCTCTGCCGCCGCGGTTGCCCGCCTGCGCAGAATCAATATTGCCGAAGCCATTGTCAACGGCAGCACTGACGATGCGGACGAGGTACTTAACGCCAAGATCGCTGCGGCCCACGATGCCGCCGAGCGTGCCGCGACCGCCAAGGCCGAACTCGATGACGCCGTGGCTGCGACGGATGCCGTGGCGCCGGCATACTTGGAGGCGCTCGCCAACTACACCGCCGCCAAGGTCGAGCTCGACCAGGCTATTGCCGAGCTTAACGCCGAGATCGCTCGCCAAGAGGCCGCCGACCGCGGAAACGGCGAGCAGACCCAGCCCGTCACGCAAGTGACGTACCAGGCCAAGCATGCGGAGGCAAAGACCGAGGCCACGACTTGGCAGACGGCGATGCCCGCCACGGGCGATGCGTCCGAGCTGCTGGGTGAGACCTTCGTGATCGGCGGCACGGTCCTGGTGGCCGCCGGCGTATTCCTGTCCGATAAGCGCCGCCAGCTGATCCGTTAGGGACAGGGAAGCGCGCTGTTTTTGGCGCGCACCGCAGGGGCATGGGCTCTGCGGCGCGCGCCGCCTTTTTCTTCAAGATTGATTAAGGAGGGATATATGCAAATAAGAGGAGAGGCCGCGATCGCCTGCGGATTCATGGCGGGTCTGGCAACGGGGTTGCTGTTCGATGGATGTTTCGACAGCTATATCAATCGATTCTGCGATTTTGGTTTTTCGAGAGGCAAGCCTTGGAAAACAGCGCCAGCTCGTCAAGAGGTGGCTGCGCCCATCGAGCCCCGCAGTGTGGATACCTCAAAAATCAAGGTAATCGTCACTAAGAACGGCAAGATTTACCACCGTTCTACGGGGTGCAAAAGCCTTCCTCAAAACGCCATTAAAACAAGCGTACCATTAGCGGCTGCACTCAAGCGAGGCAAGACGCCCTGCCCAACATGCTGCCCGCCAACAGTGTGCTCGATCTAGTTTTTTGGGTGTTTGATCCGTTTGGATGGAAGAACGAAGGGTAAGCCCTAAGGGATACAGATGCCGGCCCGGCCTGCAATTTCTTCCATTGATTTGTCCAGAGTCGCACAGCACGGAGGTGTTGTTTGATGTCTATTTTCGTTACCGGAGACGTTCACGGTGTTGCCGAGTATGGGGCGAGTCGCTTCTCGTCGCGCGTTTGGCCATTGGGTCGAACGCTGACGCGCGATGACGTTGTCATCGTTGCCGGCGACTTTGGCTTTATATGGAGCGGCTCGAACACCGACAAATACTGGCTCGACTGGTTTGAGTCCAAGCCCTGGACCACGTGTTTTGTCGACGGCAATCACGAGAACCATCATCTGCTGGCGGGGCTGCCAATGCGTGAGTGGAACGGGGGCCTCGTTCACGAGGTTCGCCCGCACGTGCTGCACCTGATGCGCGGCGAGGTGTTCGACATCACGGGGACCACGGTGCTCGCCATGGGTGGCGCCGCGAGCCATGACAAACAGTGGCGTCAGGAGGGAAAGACGTGGTGGCCCGAGGAGATGCCGAGTGAGCGCGAGATCAAACACTGTCGCGCCTCGCTCGATCGCGCGGGCTGGAAGGTCGACTATGTTGTGACGCACGAGGCGCCGGTCGATTTGGCTGACGAGCTGTGCATGGAGTGCAATCGCGAGTTCTACGACGATTCGCTGCAGGCCTTTTTGGGCGAGCTCGACGGGCGGCTCGACTACCGCACCTGGTTCTTTGGCCATTACCATGACGATGAATGGCGCGATGACAAGCATCGCCTTATCTACCAAGATATCGTGCCGATCGAAGCGCGATGTGCCGATGGGCAGGATGAGACGGCGAGTGACTATTTTGAGCAAGAGCGTTAGGAGGTCCCCATGATCTGGTTTACCAGCGATACCCACTTTGGGCACGAGAACATGCTGCGGCTCGCCGACAGGCCTTGGTCGACTGTTGGGCAGATGAACGACGCCATGGTCGCTAGCATTAATAGCAAGGTCGCTGCGGATGACGAGCTTTACATTTTGGGTGACTTCAGCTTTAAGATGACGGTCCAAGATGCCTACGAGCTGCGCAAAAGCATTGCATGCAAGCGCATCCATCTGCTGCCCGGCAACCACGATAAAGACTGGACGCAGCCTGCGGTGGCGGATGCTTTTATCGTCGAGCCGCCCATTTGCGTGCTCAAGATCGACCGTCAGAAAATCGTGCTGAGCCACTATCCCATGGTCGACTGGCAGGGTATGTCGCACGGCGGCTGGCATTTGCACGGGCATATCCACAGCTGTGGCGACGCGTATAACAAGTTCAACCTTCGGCAGGGGCTGCTGCGCTACGACGTGGGCGTGGACGCCAACGGCTACGCCCCGGTGAGCCTGGAGGAGCTCAAGTCGTGGTTTGCACAGGTAGACGAGCCGGTGTGTTGCGTTAAGTGGCCGTGGTGGGTCAACGCCACGGGCGACGAGCAGGTCGAGCGCGATCTCGAAACCTATAAGAGGGAAGTGGTGATCCGATGACGGTCTATGTGACGGGCGACGTCCATGGCGGCGCTGACATGCAAAAGCTGCGCGACTGGGAGCTTGGGGATAGCCTGACGAGTGACGACTATCTGATTGTCGCGGGCGACTTTGGCTTTCCCTGGGATTTTTCTGCCGAGGAGTGCGCCGATATCGCCTGGCTGGAGTCGCGCCCCTATACCGTGCTGTTCGTCGACGGCAACCACGAACGCTACGACCATTGGGCGGAGCGCCCCATGGAGCTGTGGCATGGTGGGTTGACGCAGCGTCTGTCGGACACCTCGCCCATACGGCGCCTGACGCGCGGCGAGGTTTTTGAGCTCGACGGCTCAACGGTCTTTACCATGGGCGGCGCCACGAGCGTGGACAAGGAATACCGCATTCCGTATTCCAGCTGGTGGCCGCAGGAGCTGCCGGACGAGCGCAACTTTGAGGAGGCACGGACAAAGCTCGACGGCGTGGGCTGGAAGGTCGACTACGTGATCACCCACACCTGCTCCACGCGCATGCTTTCGCCCACGCTCTATCCGGGGCCCGGCTGGAATTGCCCTGCCGTTGATCGGCTTACGGCATTTTTCGATGAGCTGGAAGACCGCTTGGACTACAGGCGCTGGTACTACGGGCATTTTCATCGAGATGCCAACCCGGCCGAGCGTCATACCGTGCTCTACGACTGCATCGTTCGCTTGGGCGACGAACTCCAGCCCTGGGATGTTGCGTAGGGGTGGGGTGCCTGATTACTCAGCCGTTACGGTGATGTTCTCCCTGTGCTTGCGGATAACATCCCAGCTAAAGTGCTCGACCAGCCGCTCGGCAGAGCGCGGCGTGGTGTCCGGCGCGATGCCCGTTTGCCCGGCGAGCCAGCCCAGCAGCGCTTCGGGCGTGCCAAAGCGGGCGCGGAGTTCGCCCAGGTCCAGATCGCGGTCTCGTTTGGAAAGGCGGCGGCCGTCCGGCGACATGAGCAGCGGAATGTGCGCGTAGCGCGGCGTGGGCAGTCCCAGCAGATGCTGCAGGTAGATCTGGCGGGGCGTGGAGCACAGCAGGTCGCATCCGCGCACGACCTCGGTGACGCCCATGGCGGCGTCGTCGACCACTACGGCCAGCTGATAGGCAAACACGCCGTCGCTGCGGCGCACCAAAAAGTCGCCGCACTCGGTGGCGAGCGCCTCGCACTGGGCCCCGTACGTGCGGTCCACGAATTCGATCACGTCTTCCGCGAGGTCATCTACGGTGGGCACGCGCAGGCGCGTGGCCGGGGCGCGCAAGGTACTGCGGCGGGCGACCTCCTCGGCCGAAAGGTTTCGGCAGGCACCGCGGTAGATGGGCGTGCCGTCGCTGGCGTGCGGCGCGCTCGCGGCGTGGAGCTCGGCGCGCGTGCAAAAGCAGGGATAGGTGAGGCCGGCGTCTTGCAGCCGGCGCAAGGCGGCTTCGTACAGGTCGAGGCGATCGTGCTGGTAGTAGGGGCCTTCGTCCCATTCGAGCCCCAGCCAGGCCAGGTCGTCAATCAGTTGAGCGGCAAGCTCCGGTCGCTTGCAGCGATCGTCCAGGTCCTCGATGCGCAGCACGATGCGGCCGCCTTGGCTGCGGGCCGAAAGCCACGCGCACAGGCAGCTGAATACGTTGCCCAGGTGCATGCGGCCCGAGGGCGACGGGGCAAAGCGGCCCACGACGGGCGTGGGAGCGGAGACGAACGGCGTCGCTGGTGCGTCCGCGGCGGACGTTGATATGTTGCGTGCTTTGATATCCATGCGGATGAGTATAGCGCGGGGCGCGGTAGGGAAGGCGCTGCTGTGGCTCGCAAGTTGGCGACGCTGCGCATTGTGCGCGGTGGGTCTGCGACTCAATGCCTTGACCGCTGCACACCGACTCGGCCTTATACACGACAGAAACCCCGGCAGCTCTTCGCAACTGCCGGGGTTTCCGCGGAAAAGGGGGACATGATCCTCGAGCGAACGGGAAAGGGGCAACCGTTTTCGCTCAACTGCTTTATGCCCTTCGCCCGCAGGCTCAATCAGCGTATTTAGCGGCAACACAAAGCCGCTACACCTGTGACGGAGCTGTGAAGTGGTATCTGCTGCTGGCGCGGGCCCTGCCAAGGAGTGTCCCCGACTGCCGGCAGATAAGGAACGTCCCTAAGTGCCGGGCCAGGGGAGGTGACTTTTGTCCTGTCTGACGCTCCGGTTGCCGAGATATTCGTCCCGTGCGCCCGCAAACGTGGGACAATGGCGATGTTGGTTTTACAGACAAAGGATGTGCCTATGAACGCCCCCGTTGCCAATGCCTGCCGGCAGCGCCGCTTGTTTGCGCGATTCGTTTCCGTCTGCGCGTTTGTCGCGCTTGCGTTGCTGCTGCTGCCTGTCGCCGCCCACGCCGACGGCTACTCCATGACCCAAACCTATATCGGTGCCACGGTCGAGGCCGATGGGTCGCTGACCGTTGTCGAGGGACGCCAGTTTGATTTCGACGACGATATCAACGGCGTGTATTGGGATATCAATACGGGCACCAACCAGCAGGGCGGCACGGCGGGCGTCGATGTACTGAGCGTTGAGGAAGACGATGCCGCGTTTAGCAGGGTCGACTATGCAAACAAAGGCGACAGCGGCGTCTATACGGTTGAGCAGTCCGACGACGGCGTAAAGATTAAGGTGTTCAGCCCTCACGAGAGCGGCGACAGCGCAATCTACTACGTGAGTTATTCCATGACCGGTGCGGTTATGAACTGGGCCGATACCGCCGAGCTCTACTGGAAATTTGTGGGTGACGGCTGGTCTGCGGACTCCGATGACGTCGAGATGGAAGTCTACTTTGCAAATGCCGCTGCCGGGACGGCTGCCGTCAAGGGCGATAACTTCCGCGCATGGGGCCACGGCCCACTGACGGGCGACGTGTCGCTCGATGCGGACGAGCCCATGGTCACCTATACCATTCCCTGCGTGCATGAGGGCGAATTCGCCGAGGCACGCATCGCCTTCCCCAGCGACTGGGTGCCGCAGCTTGCCGTCTCGGGCGAAAAGCGCATGTCGACGATCCTGAGCGAAGAGAAGGAATGGGCCGACGAGGCCAACGCTCGCCGTGAGCACGCGCGTGCGGTTGCCGGCGCGATTGCCGTGGTGTGTGTTGCCGTGGCGGTTGCCTATACCGGTGTGATCGTGATGCTTAAGCTGCGCAGGCCCAAGCCCAAGCCGCTCTTTCAGGACGAGTACTTCCGCGATGTGCCCTCGGCCGACCATCCCGCGGTGCTTTCGGCCCTCATGAGCTGGAACGACGTGCCCGATCAGGCATATATCGCCACGCTTATGAAGCTCACCGACGACCGCGTGATCAAGCTGGAAGAAGCGACCGAGACCAAGAAGAAGGGTCTGCTCCGTCGCGAAAAAGAGGAGCAGACGTATCGCATCACAGTGACCGACGAGGCCTGGAAGGCTGCCAAGAAGGACGGCATCGATCGCGATGTGCTCAAGGTCTTCTTCGCCGGCGTTAAGCCCGATAAAGACGGCGTCCGTTCACGCACGTTTAGCGAGCTGGAGGAGTATGCCAGCGAGCGTACTGAATCTGTTGGCAACAAGCTCGAGGACTATCAAAGCACGGTTAAGGGCAAGCTGGAGACGCGCGAGCTTATCGCCTCGGACGGCACCATCGCCCTGGTTGCCGGCTTGGTTCTCGGCATCATCATCGTCTTTGGCATTCTGGGCTCTCTGATCTATACCGACTTTGCGGACGCCAACGTCGGTGCCGCTATGATCTCGATCCCCGTCACGATCGTGGGCTTTGTCCTGAGCTGCACCTTCCGCCGCTACACGCCGGAGGGCGCCGAGGTGGCGGCTCGCTGCAAGGCGCTCAAGCATTGGCTCGAGGACTTTACGCGTCTGAAGGAGGCCGTCCCCAGCGACCTGATCTTGTGGAACAAACTGCTGGTGATGGGCGTTGCCCTGGGCGTTTCGAAAGAAGTGCTGCGACAGCTGGCCGAGGCCGTGCCTGCGGACCTGCGCAACAGCGACGATTTCTACGACAACTACCCCTGCTACTGGTGGTATTACCATCACTACGGCAACGAGTCCCCGCTCGATTCGTTCAACGATGTGTACCACGAGACCATCCACGAGCTGGCTTCGAGTTCCGATAGTTCGAGCGGCGGCAGCGGCGGCGGCTTTTCCGGTGGCGGCGGTGGCGGCGTCGGCGGAGGCGGCGGCGGAACGTTCTAGCGAGCGCTTGCTTTGGGGTGGATCTTTCTGGGCGGTTGCCAGGGAAGATTCATCCCATTTTTGTGCATCGAAACGGGTCAAACTTTCCGCTGAGGACCTTCGCACAAGGGGCAGTGGACAAAAAATACCAAATATGAGTACTGTTGCTGCGTTGGTCACATATGTTTGCACATAATAATGGGCTCCTAATGAGAGTACTCCTCGTTAGGAGCCCATTTTATTGAACATTTGGGGAGTTACGTCAGCTCGTGCAGCTGGTCGTCATGCCTATAAGCATCAAAAATGCCCCGAATCGCTGCTACTAAAAAGGTAACAGTACTCATATTTGATGTATTTTGACCACGGCTATCTACAAACCCCCTAGGCCACTCATTGGGGACAGACTTAAATGACTAGTTGTTGGGGATCAGTCATTGGGGACGTTCTTAAATGACTAGGTGTGGCTGCTTGGGCTAGGCTGTTAGGTCGAGTTCGTAGAGAAAGCTTTCGCGCGGCATGTCGTGACGACGCTCTTCGCGGTTGGCGCGGTGCGTGGCCGTGCGCTTAAAGCCGTGCAACTCGTAGAACTTCCACGAGCAGTTGGAGTCGGTGTACAGGTGCGCCCTTGTCGCCCCGCGCGAGGACAGGTACGAGACCGCGGCATCGAGCAACACTGAGCCTACACCCAGGCCGTGGACATCGGGATCGACGGCGAGCAGCGTGACTTCGTTGTCGTGCGGCAACGGGCTGCTCTCGAGCAGGCGGTTGTTGGTTCGGATGGTTGCACGCACAAACGAGAGATACTCGGCGCAGGCATCAGGCTCCAGCTCACGCATCTGCGATAGCAGCGCGCGTTCGGTATCCATCCAATGTTCCTTAACGGTGGCGCCGGAGCTCTGTCCCGCACGCGCGAGCGAAATGCCACGCGCCTGACCGTCGATTACGGCAACCTGCGAAAACGTCGATGACGAAAGGCAATAGGCGAGGTCGCACGCGGCCTCAAGGCGGTTGTACTCATCGTTATCCGAATTGTTATGCCAAAGCTGCTGCAGAATCAGCGCGATGGCGTCGAAGTCTTCGGTATCAAACGGTCGGTAGAGAACCCGCGAGACCATGGTGCCTCTTTCTTTTGCGGATGCATATCGAGCACAGTTCTACCACGCTATTGGCATCTAATTATGGTGCCCCTGTGTTTCATGAACTCACCGTGCCCATCCCCTCCGCTCGCAAACTTTTTCTGCACATGCGCTCGTTGCGGGGTGCATCGATGCGCTCGATGCGCTACATTGAATCAGTATTTTCAATGCCGCTGCGCGAGCGCTGCAGATCGACGTATCACCGACTCACAGAGCACGGCGGCGTACCAGACAGGAGGACTGCATGGGATCTGATGTGAAGATCGCACGCGCGTTGATCTCGGTTACCGATAAAACGGGTGTCGTCGATTTCGCACGGACGCTGGTCGATGACTTTGGCGTCGAGATCATCTCTACGGGCGGCACGGCTCGTGCCATCGAGGACGCGGGCGTTCCCGTAACCCCCATCGAGGAGTTCACGGGCTATCCCGAGATGATGGACGGCCGCGTTAAGACCCTGCACCCCAAGGTTCACGGCGCGCTGCTGGCCCGCCGCGATTCCGAGCAGCACATGCAGGAGGCCGCTCAGCACGGCATTAAGCTGATCGACTTGGTCGTCGTCAACCTGTACGAGTTCGAGAAGACCGTCGCCAACCCCGAGGTCACCTTTGCGGACGCCATCGAGCACATCGACATTGGCGGTCCCTCCATGCTGCGCTCCGCCGCTAAGAACGCTGCGAGCGTTACCGTCATCTCTGACCCGGCCGACTACGACGCTGTCCTTGCCGAGATGCGCGAGACCGGCGGCTGCACCACGCTTGCCACCCGTCGTCGCCTGCAGGTGAAGGTCTACCAGACTACCGCCGCCTACGATACGGCTATCTCCCGTTGGCTTGCCGCCCAGGCAAGCGACGTGGCGGACACCTCTGCCAAGCTCGAGATTTCGCTGGAAAAGGTCGACGACCTGCGCTATGGCGAGAACCCACAGCAGAAGGCCACGGTCTATCGTTTTGCCGAGGGCTGCGAGAACACCGCGAGCTCGCAGTTCCCGCTCGTGGGCTCCGAGCAGATCCAGGGCAAGCCGCTCAGCTACAACAACTATCTGGATGCCGACGCCGCTTGGAACCTGGTCCGCGAGTTCGACGAGCCGGCCTGCGTGATCCTCAAGCATCAGAACCCCTGCGGTTCCGCCGTTGCCGAGGACATCACGGCCGCCTACGACCGCGCTTTCGCCTGCGATCCCAAGAGCGCCTTCGGCGGCATCATCGCCTGCAACCGCGAGGTTCCCTTTGAGCTGGTTGAGCACTTCGCCGACCAGAACAAGCAGTTCGTCGAGGTCATCATCGCCCCGAGCTACACCGATGAGGCGCTCGAGCGCATGGCCAAGCGCCCCAACCTGCGCGTGCTGGCTACCGGCGGCGTGGACCACGGTGCCCAAGTGGAGCTGCGCTCCATCGACGGCGGCATGCTGGTGCAGGAGGTCGACCACGTGACCGAGGATCCCGCGACCTTTACGTTCCCCACCGACCGCAAGCCCACCGACGCCGAGATGGCCGAGCTCGAGTTTGCCTGGAAGGTCTGTAAGGGCGTCAAGTCCAATGCCATCCTGGTCTCCAAGGGCAAGGCCGGCATTGGCATGGGCCCCGGTCAGCCCAACCGCGTGGATTCCGCGTTGCTGGCCTGCGAGCGTGCTGAGGACTTCTGCGAGCGCGAGGGCGTGGAGAAGGGCGGCTTTGCCTGTGCAAGCGACGCGTTCTTCCCGTTCCGCGACAACGTCGACGTGCTTGCCGCGCACGGCGTGACCTGCATCATTCAGCCCGGCGGCTCCAAGCGCGACGACGAGAGCATCCAGGCCTGCAACGAGCATGGTATTGCGATGGTCTTCACCGGAGCCAGGCATTTTAGGCACTAGAGGCTTTCCCAAGCACCCGACCTTGCCCCTCAAACCGTCGCTTGCGTACATTTAGTACGCGGCGCTCCTCTTTCGGGGCAATCTCGGGCACTTGGAAAACCCCTTTATGGGATGTTGCTCTATCCCATAAAACTGACCGGTCGCCTGACCATATCGTCAAAATAATCTCTGCAAAAGACGGTCGCTCCGTTTGGAGGGCCGTCTTTTTGGTATAAGAGGACGGAATGACTAACACGAAAGGTATGACCATGCCCCAGATTGATGATGCAGAGCTGTTTGGCAATGCCGAGGACCAGCGTGCGTACGAGGACTTTTGCGCCAATCAGGAGGCGGTCGAGAAGTTTACGCTCGACAAGCCCGCGCTTATCTGCCGTTGGCGCATGTCCAACAAAAAGGTGCCCATGCTCAACCGTCACATTCGCGCGCTGTCCGAGCGCTTGGTGCAGGGCGAGCCGCTTACCCATAACATGCTCAGCTGGGCCAAGCAGCACGTTGAGTGGTCGCTTGCCGAGGGCGATTACACCGCGCACGACGGCGTGCTCATGCTGGTGATCGACGTTAACGGCAATGCCGCCATGACGGTGGGTGAGTACGAGCCGCTGGCCGATACTTCGGCCAAGGCGCTGCGTGCCCGCTCCGCCGAGGCCCGCTCCGAGGCCGACGAAACCGGCGTGGCGCCCGAGCTGCTCGCTGCCGTCAACAACGGCGAGCTGGCCTTTGTGGCGCCGGCGGACGAGTGCCTGTGTGGCACGGCGACGCTCATAGAGCAGCTGGCCCAGACCAAGGGCATCCCGGTCACGCGCGTAGACATTCCCGCACAGCTCAAGGGCGCCTTGTTCCTGGTAAGCGACGAGCACGGCGTGGTGCCTGCCACCGACGCCGACGCCGCCGAGTCTGATGCCGCGACGGTCGCCTTCTTTGCCGACGGCTACGAAAAGCTTCGCGCCCGCCGCTAAATGATTATTCTGGGACGGGGATTAAAGAATCATTTTGGTTCCCGCCACCGCTGCGAGTGCGAGGCGGACAAAACGCCCCCGCTCGCGAACAGTTCTGTCACCTTGGCGACGTGCGTGGCGCGCACCTGCAGTTTCGCAGCCATAATGGTGGCAAGACAACCAAGAGGGGAGCGGAATCCATGGCGCTAATCTATATCGTTGAGGACGACGAGCCCATTCGTCGTGAGCTTGTCGACATCCTTGCCCGTGCCGGTTTTGAGGTCGAGGCCTGCGAATCGTTCGAGCATGTCTCGCGCGATATTCTCGCCGCCGCGCCCGACCTGGTGCTGCTCGACCTCACGCTTCCCGTCAAGGACGGCCAGCATATCTGCCACGAGGTTCGCCGCGAATCCGAGGTCCCCATCATCGTCCTCACCTCGCGCACGACCGAGATCGACGAGGTCATGGCCATGACACTCGGCGCGGACGATTTTATCTCCAAGCCCTACAGCGCACGCGTGCTCGTGGCGCGCATCAACGCGCTGCTGCGCCGCACCACGGCGGCAGGCGAGCGCAGCACCATGGTCCACAAGGGGTTGGAGCTCGACCTTGCCCGCTCAACGGTCACCAATACGGCAACCGGCGACAGTACCGAGCTCACCAAAAACGAACTGCGCATCCTCTCACTGCTCCTGGGCCGCGCGGGCAAAATCGTCTCGCGCTCGGCCATCATGCAAGACCTATGGGACTCCGATGCCTTCGTGGACGACAACACGCTCACCGTCAACATCAACCGCCTGCGTACCACGCTCGAAAAAATCGGCATCAAGGGGTATTTGACGACGCATCGCGGCCAAGGCTATTCGGTCTAGGGGCCGGCTATGTCGTTTGGCAAGTTCTTTAAAGATGCACTGCTTCCCGTCGCCGTGTGGACGTGCGGCGTGCTGCTGAGCTGCTTTGTGCTGACGGTCGCCGGCGCACCCGTTTCTATCGTGGTCGTGGCGGTTGGCGTGTCCTTTATCTTCGGTATGCTCGGCATCGTGATCGAGTACGCTCGCCGTCGCCGTTTTCTGCGTCAGTTGGAGCGCGCGGCAGAGGAGCTCGAGAGTCCCGCATGGGTGCAGGAGATGGTGCAATGCCCAACCTATGCCGAGGGCGAGCTCGAGTACGAGGTCCTGTGCCGGGTGGGCAAAGCCGCCTGCGACGAGGTTGCCGAGGGCCGGCGTCAGACCGAAGACTATCGCGACTATATCGAGAGCTGGGTCCACGAGGCCAAGCTGCCCCTGGCGGCGGCTCACCTGATTCTGGAAAACCTCGACGGCGGCGCAGATGACCCAACACGTGTCGATGACCTGGGTCGCGAGTTGGCTCGCGTGGAACGCTATATCGACCAGGCGCTGTACTACGCGCGCTCGGAAGTCGTGGAGCGCGACTACCTGATTCGCCGCTGGGACCTTAAGACCTTGGTGACGGGTGCGATTAAGGCCAACGCGCGCGAGCTCATTGCGGCGCACGTGGCTCCGGTGTGCGAGAACCTCGACTTCGAGGTCTTTACCGACGAAAAATGGCTCGAGTTTATCCTGGGCCAGCTCATTCAGAACAGCATTAAATATGCGCGCGAGGACGGCGCGAAGATCGTGTTTTCGGGCGCGTTACTGGACGAGGGCCTGGCGAGCGAGCGCATCGAGCTCACCGTTGCGGACAACGGCTGCGGCGTGTGTGCGGCAGACCTGCCACGCGTGTTCGAGAAGGGCTTTACCGGCGACAACGGCCGCACCACCAAGCGCGCAACGGGCATCGGCCTCTACCTGGTGGCGCGCCTATGCTCCAAGATGGGCATCGACGTCACGGCGGCATCCGACTCCGGCGAAGGCTTTGTCGTAACGTTCGCCTTCTCGACGAACAAGTTCCAATACTTTGAGTAGCCGGGCCGTCTTGCGCTGCGGACGGCTATGTTCCCGAACGTGAACTTAGCTAAGGCAACTGGCGTTATGTTCCCGAACGTGAACATAACTATGAGGCTCAAATGGATCTCCCAAAACAAAAACGTGCAGCCCAAACAAAACG
>NZ_QRXX01000005.1:0-101519 GCF_003462695.1 Collinsella sp. AF16-8 | reverse complement strand
CGCCCCAAACGGGGCGGCACGCCATCTTTTATCAGCCAACTCGCTGAAGTAAGGCTGCGAAGGCCGCGAGGCCGGGAGGGGTTTCCTAAGGGCACATCCCGCAGCCGCAACGCGGCGAGGACGTGCCCGTGGAAACCCCGCAGGCCCCGCGGCCGGTGGGAGCAACGCTACTTTACGACCAAAATGTCGCAGTCCGTATTGCGCAGCAGGAACGTCGAAATTGAACCCAGCAGCGCATACTTGATTGAGGACAGGCCGCGGGCGCCGCAGAGCACCAGGTCGGGCTTAACCACGTCGAGCATCTCGTCCTTGAGCGTCTCGCGAATGCGGCCGGCGCGAATCATGACCTCGACCTCGGGAATGTCGGGATTGGCCTTGGCCTCTTCGAGCTGCTTGGCGATGGAGTTCTTAAATGCCTCCTCTAGGCCGTTGACCAGGTCGACCGGATAGGAGCCGGCGCTCTCGAGTGCCGTGGAATCGATAACGTGGCCGATAATCAGCTTGGCGCCGTTGTTCGCGGCGACCTTGATGGCGCGTGCGAGCACAAAATCCTGCTGCTCAGTACCGTCGAGTGAAACAAATACCTTGGTGTAGCCCTCGTTCATGGTTTCCTCCTTGGTCTATCGCACGGGCGCGGGGCTCGTGCGTCGGGCGGGCGCGGGTGCGTTGACCGCCGGACACTTTATCTTGTTGCAGTTATACCCAAGGATTTCGGTTTAACTGCTCGCAATTCTGTGAACGGGCGAGTTTTTTGGTAAGGGTAGGCGCGGTCGCACCGCCAACGGTTAATAATGGGACATCGCCCGCATCGTCCGCAGAACATCTACCGGCGGGTGTCTAACGAGGGGGTCCCTTTGGATATTATCGAGCTTCTAAAATCTGCCTTCATGGGCCTGGTCGAGGGCATCACCGAATGGCTGCCCGTTTCGTCGACGGGCCACATGATCTTGGTGGACGAGTTCGTCAAGATGAACGTGAGCGAGACGTTCTGGAATATGTTCCTGGTCGTGATTCAGCTCGGCGCCATTCTGGCCGTCTGCGTGCTGTTTTTCCATGAACTCAATCCGTTCTCGCCCAGCAAGGGCAAGGAGGGCCGCCGCGACACCTGGGTGCTGTGGGGCAAGATTGTGCTCGGCTGCATTCCTGCGGCGGCGATCGGCCTGCCGCTCAACGACTGGATGGAGGAGCATTTCTACAATGCTCCCGTCGTGGCGCTGGCGCTCATCGTGTACGGCGTGCTGTTTATCGTGATCGAGAACTGGCGCGCGAGCAAGCGCGAGGAAATGGCCGTTGCCGGTTCGTTTGGTTCGCGTGCTGTGGTGTCGGGTGGACGTCCCGCCGGTGCGCACTTTGCGGCGCCCGCCGCGGCTACCGCTGAGGATGAGGACGATGACGAGAATCTGGACTTTGGTTCCATCGCCACGCTCGAGGATCTAAGCTGGAAGACTGCGCTGGGTATCGGCTGCTTCCAGGTGCTTTCGCTGGTGCCTGGTACGTCTCGCTCCGGTTCTACCATCATCGGCGGCCTGCTTTTGGGCTGTACGCGTTCGGTGGCGTCTAAGTTCACGTTCTTCCTGGCTATTCCTGTTATGTTTGGCGCGAGTGCGCTCAAGCTGGTCAAGTACTTCATCAAGGGCGGCACGTTCGGCACCAACGAGATCGCCATCTTGGGCGTGGGCTGCGTTGTGGCCTTTGTGGTTTCGCTCATCGCCATCAAGTGGCTCATGGGCTTCGTCCGCCGTCACGACTTCAAGTGCTTCGGCGTCTACCGCATCATCCTGGGCATCGTAGTGCTCGCATACTTCTTCGTTCTGGAGCCCATGCTCGGCCTGTAACTTGGTTGACGTTGCGCGGCGGCCAGAGCGACAACTTGTCATTCAAAGAGGGTGGCATGACCAAAAGGTCTATGCTGCCCTCTTTTTTGGGCGATGGGGCGGGCCTGACGGTGGCGCACGGAGTCGTGGTGTGATTTGCGTCGGTGTCCGCGCGGCTCGGTATACTGGTACGGCTCAAACTATGGCGCTGCCCGCAGGCGCGCCGTCCGTCAGATGAGGAGTCGCCCATGACCCAGCCCTTGCCCTGGGAAAAGAACGCCGCGGTACCCGTGCCGCCTGCGCCGGAACCCGTGCCGCTCGATGCATACACCGCCCCCGCTGCGCCGGAGCCCGAGCTCGTTCCGCTCGACATCTACGATGCTTCCGCGCCGGCGCCCAAACCTGCCAAGCCGCTCGTCGACATCGACAGCCTTAATCCCGCCCAGCGCGAGGCGGTCCTGACCACCGAGGGCCCGCTGCTGGTCCTTGCCGGTGCTGGCTCGGGCAAGACCCGCGTCCTGACCTTCCGCATCGCTCATATGCTCGGCGACCTGGGCGTTAAGCCCTGGCAAATCCTTGCCATCACGTTTACCAACAAGGCCGCTGCCGAGATGCGCGAGCGTCTGGCGGCACTCATTCCCAGCGGCACCCGTGGCATGTGGGTGTGCACCTTCCATGCCATGTGCGTGCGCATGCTGCGCGAGGACGCCGACCTGCTGGGCTACACCGGCCAGTTCACCATCTACGATGACGATGACTCAAAGCGCATGGTGCGCGACATTATGCAGGCGCTCGGCATTGAGCAAAAGCAGTTCCCCATCAACATGATCCGCAGCAAGATCAGCTCTGCTAAAAACGCCATGATCGGGCCCGAGGACATGCTCAAGAGCGCCGATAGCCCCAACGACAAAAAGGCCGCGCAAGTCTACCTGGAGCTGGAGCGCCGCCTGCGCGCCGCCAACGCGATGGACTTCGACGACCTGCTCGTGCGCACGCTCGAGCTACTGCGCACCCGCCCCGAGGTGCTCGACAAGTACCAGGAGCGCTTCCGCTACATTAGCGTCGACGAGTATCAGGACACCAACCACGTCCAGTACGAGATCGCCAACCTGCTGGCCGCCAAGTACCAAAACCTTATGGTCGTGGGCGACGATGACCAGTCCATTTACAGCTGGCGTGGCGCCGACATCACCAACATCCTGGACTTTGAGCAGGACTTTAAAAACTGCAAGACCGTCAAGCTGGAGCAGAACTATCGCTCTACGGGTCATATCCTGAGCGCCGCCAACGCCGTGGTGCGTCACAACTCGCAGCGCAAGGACAAGCGCCTGTTTACGGCCGAGGGCGATGGCGAGAAGATTCAGGCTTTCCAGGCAAGCGACGAGCGCGACGAAGGTCGCTGGATTGCCGGCGAGATCGAAAAGCTGCATGCCAAGGGTACAAGCTACGACGATATCGCCGTGTTCTACCGCACCAACGCCCAGTCGCGTATCCTCGAAGATATGTTCCTGCGCGCGGGCGTGCCCTACAAGATCGTCGGCGGCACGCGATTCTTCGACCGCGCCGAGATTCGCGACGTCATGGCCTACCTCAAGATGATCGTGAACCCGGCCGACGAGATGAGCGTCAAGCGCGTCATCAACACGCCGCGCCGCGGCATCGGCTCCACCTCGATCCAAAAGATCGAGCAGCTGGCGCGCGACAACCGCTGCTCGTTCTTCCAGGCCTGCGAGATCGCAACAGCCGAGACGGGCATGTTTAGTGCCAAGGTGCGCAACGGCCTGTCGAGTTTTGTGGCGCTGGTGCGCGAGGGCCGCCGCATGGACGGCGAGCTCAAGGACGTCGTCGAGATGATTGTCGATAGGACGGGCCTGCTGCAGGCGTTTCGCGCCGAGGGCACCATGGAGTCCGAGAGCCGCGCCGAGAACATCCAGGAATTCCTGGGCGTCGCCGCCGAATTTGAGGAGACGCACGAGGATATCGAGGGTACGCTCGAGAGTCTAGAAGAGCTGCGCGCGGCCGGTGTTGCCGACGTGCCGTCCGTCGCCGAGTCCGAGTCCGTCGTGGTGAGTGCGCCCGCGTCCGAGCCGGAGCCGTCCGCTCCGGCATCCTCGTTTGAGGCACTTGTCGGCGCTCGTGACGCCGCGGGCTCCAATCCGCTCGATAGCCTAGCCGCCCCGGCGCTCTCGCCGCAGGATGCCCTGGCCGCCGCCATCGCGGGCAACGCGTATGCCGTGCCAACAGAGTTACCGGCGGGCGCCGTGCATGCCGACGAGATCGAGCGCACCTACGGTCCGCTCACCTGTAAGGCACTGCCGGCACTCATGGAGTGGCTGGCCCTGCGCTCCGACTTGGATTCCCTGGCCGGCGAGACACATGCCATCACCATGATGACCATCCACTCCGCTAAGGGCCTGGAGTTCCCGGCGGTGTTCGTGGCCGGCATGGAGGAGGGTATCTTCCCGCACGTGCACGACTTTGGCGGCAGCGATGACCCGGGCAAGCTCGAGGAGGAGCGTCGCCTGGCCTACGTTGCCATCACGCGTGCCCGTAAGCGCCTGTTCCTGACCTATGCGGCCACGCGTCGCACCTACGGCTCGACCTCTGCCAACCCGCGCTCTCGCTTCCTCAACGAGATTCCGTTTGAGGATATCGAGTTTAGCGGTATCGGTTCTGCCGGTTTTGAGGGCACGGGCTGGGAGAAGCGCGGCGACCGTCACGGCACCTTTGGTTCGGGCATGGGCTCGGATATGTATGGCGGCAAGGTGTTCGGTTCGCATACGCGCTCGACCGGCGGTTCCGGTTCGCGCGGCGGATCGAGCTTCGACGATTTCTTTGGTGGCAGCACCTATGGCACCGAGCGCCATCGCGGGGTTTCGCCCGACGCCGGCCGTGTTGCCTCGACCTTTGGTTCGGGCGCGCCGCGAGCTAAAAAGCCGTCGTCCAAGGTGTCGCCGACGGTGGAGCGCAAGGTCGATCGCGCCAGCGCGTCGCAGGACTTTGCCGCGGGCGATACCGTGAGCCACAAGACCTTTGGCACCGGTACCGTGATCTCGGTCGCCGGAGACATGATCGAGGTTCAATTCGAAAAAACCGGCCAGACTAAAAAGCTCATGAAAGGTTTTGCACCGATCGTCAAGCTGTCGTAATCCCGGCGGACCTGGGAGGGCGTATGGGGCAACATCGCCTGCTCGGGCAGTCCTGCGCAAGACGGAGAGCACATTAAGTGCTCTCCTTTGCGTGCGGAACTCGCGATCGATGTTGCCCCATACGCCCTCCCAGGTCCTTTGATAACGCTGCTTGCGAACGTCGCTTTGCTCGTTCGTTTTTTGGTCTGGAGAGCCGGGTGGGCCGATAGCTAGATATGGCAAGGGGCTCCTCCGTTGATGAACGGGGGAGCCCCTTGTTGCGTTGTGATTGTTGTTGCTAGTCGGAGGCTCGCCGGGACGGGGCGCGGGGTTTGGTCGATCGCGAGTTCCGCACGAGCCGGAGAGCACTTAATGTGCTCTCCGTGCGAGCAGGACTGTCCGAGCAGGCGACCAAACCCCGCGCCCCATTACAGTTTGAGTCGTCCGAAAGGGCGGCTCTTTTCCGTTGCACGGTTATACGATTGAGCCGTACCGGTGGTCGCTGGCCGACCGCCCCGGACGGCCGTCAGCCCCTGCCCCGTAGAGGGCCCGGGACGTGTTGCCGCCGGGGCGGGAGGGGCCGCGGGGAACGACTGATAGAGATGTGCCGGGCCCGGACCGGGCCACGGCCGGGTAATGTGGGTGTCGCTTCCGCGGCTAACGGCCGGCTCAAGGGAGAGGATACACCATGCCAGCAGCAGAGACGCCCGTGGCCTACCTGGGGATCGACGTCGGGAAGAGCTCGCACAGCGCGTGCGCGCTCGACGCGGGAGGGGGCGTCGCCTTCAGGGCCGAGCTGGCAAACAGGCCCGACGACATCGACCGGCTGCTCGAGCGGGCCGGCTCCGGCGCGCTGGTCGTCGTCGACCAGAAGCGAAACATCGGCGCACTGGTCCTCGCGCGCGCCCATGCGCATGGGAACCCCTGCGCCTACCTGCCCGGATATGCCGAGAAGCAGGCCCGCGGGATGTTCCCCGGCATCGCGAAGACCGACGCCATCGACGCCGAGGTGATCGCGCGCACCGCGCTCGGCGTGCCCCGCGCCCTCAGACCGGCGCCCGAGGAGCCCGAGGGGACCGCCTCGCTTCGGATCCTGTCGTCGCAGCGCGAGTTCGCGTCGTCCGCCAGGACCCGCGCGAAGAACAGGCTGCGCGCGACCCTGCTCGAGGCCGACCCCGCGCTCGAGGGCGCGGTCGACCCGTCGAGCCGCTGGCAGGTGTCGATGCTGGCCGAGTTCGGCGGGGCCGCCGGGTGCTCGGCCGCCGGCTGGCGCAGGTTCTCGAACGCCGCCAGGCGCGCGGGCGCCCCCGCGGCGGGGGCCAGGAGGCTCTGGGAGGCGCTGCTGGCCTCGTCGCACTCGGGAAGGCGGCTCCCGGCCGGCGAGGACGTCGCGGTCCGGATACTCGCCCGGGAGATAGCCTCCCTCGACGCCGACATCGAGGAACTCGACTCGCTCGTGGCCGACTCGCTGGCGGGAGACGAGGTCTACGAGTGCCTCCTCACGGTGCCCGGGATCGGCCCCAAGACCGCCGCGGCGCTGGTGACGTCGATCGACATATCCGCGTTCAGGGGGCACGACGAGCTCGCGAGCTATTGCGGCGTGGCGCCGTCAGACAGGCGCTCCGGGAGCAGCATCAGGTCGACGTCGCCGCAGCACGGCGGGAACAGGCAGCTCAAGAACCTGCTCATATTCAGCTGCAACTCCCTCATCGGCACGGACAACAGGTTCGGGAGGTACTACGGGGAGTGCAGGGCGAGGGGGATGAGGCACAGCAAGGCGCTGAAGGCGGTCGCGAGGAAGAGGCTCAAGGTCATTTACGCGATCATGCGCGACGCCGTCCCGTACGCGGCCTAGCGGGCGGCGGGATCAACCAAAGAGGAAACCAAGCGGGGGCGCCTGACGCCCGGATGCGTCATGCCGAAATGGCGCGAAGCACGCGGTTGACAAAACCATAGAGACACGTCCCGGCGAGCGCTCGGGGACCGGTAGCTTACAGGTGGCTGATGATCAGTTCCATCTTGCCTTCGAGGTCGATGGAGCTGACGGTGCTGGGGGCCAGCAGGTGGCTTCCCTTGTGGACGGGGTCGCCGCAGACGGTGCCTTCGCCGTCGATGACTGACAGGCACATGAAGGGCCAGCGCTGCTCCAAGGTCTTGCTGCCGTTGACGCGCACGCGATCGACGGTGTAGCAGGGGTTGGACTCGAGCTCGGTTACGCCATCGACCTCGCGCGCGGTTACGGTACCGTCGGTCGGTGCCTGCGCGTTAAAGTTGATGCAATCCAGGCTCTGCTCAATGTGAAGTGGGCGCAGCTTTCCGTCGGTGCCGGGACGATCGTAGTCGTATAGGCGATACGTCACGTCGCTCGACTGCTGCGTCTCTAAAATGAGCGTGCCGGTCTTGATGGCGTGCACGGTACCGGAATCAATCTGGAAAAAGTCGCCCTTGTGAATCGGCAGTACGTTGAGCATGTCGTCCCAACGGCCTTCCTCGATCATCTGTGCGGCCTCGGCGCGGTCCTTGGCACGCTGGCCGACGATGATCGTGGAGCCGGGCTCGCAGTCCAGCACATACCAGCACTCGGTTTTGCCCAAGCTACCGTTCTCGTGCTCGGCGGCGTACTCGTCGTTGGGATGGATTTGGATCGAAAGGTCGTCCTTGGCGTCCAGAATCTTAATGAGCAGCGGGAACTCCTTGCCCTCGCAGTTGCCAAAGAGCTCGCGGTGCTCGGCCCACAGCCATGACAGCGTGTGACCGGCGTACGGGCCCTCAGCGATCTGGCAGTCGCCGTTGGGGTGTGCCGAGATGGCCCAGCACTCACCGATGGGACCCTCGGGAATGTCATAACCAAATACGGTTTCGAGCTGGCGGCCGCCCCAGATCTTCTCGTGAAAGATCGGCGTCAGTTTAATCAAATCGGACATGTTCATACCCCCATGGTGTTGCGCGGCCGCCCACTCTAAACGAGCCGTAACGAGCGCCCGCATGACTACAAAAACCTATGCCAACGTTACGTTGTGCAGCTCAAAGCGGTCACCAACGTTGCGCGAGATCGAATGCTCAAAGGCGGTGCCGCTATCCAAAAAGCCAATCTGGTTGAGCTCGAGCAGGGGAGAGCCGGGTTTGGTGTCCAGGCGCTCAGCCTCTTCCTCGGTTGCCGCTACGGCGCGAATGGTGCGGTGGAAGCTCGAAATCTTCAGCCCGCATTGCTTGCGGATGAAGCTGTAGACCGATCCATACAGGTCTTTCTTTTTAAGGCCCGGAATCAGCTCGAGGGGCATGTAGGTGTACTCGATAACGATGGGCTTCTCGTCGACCTGGCGCACGCGCACGATGTGATAGGCAAAGTCGTCCTCGGCAATTCCCAGCTGGGCAGCGACGTCTGCTGGCGGATTGACAATCGAGAAATCGTAGACCACCGAGGTCACCTTCTCCCCGCGGTGCTCATACGAAAAGCCCTGGGAGCGATCGTTCTTGCCCTGGAAAAACGCCTGGCCGGGAAGCCCCGCCGTGTCCTTAACGTAGGTGCCCGATCCGCGCCGGCTGGTAACAAGACCTTCATCGGTAATCTGCTCAATAGCTCGTTTGACGGTGATTTTGGAAACGCTATAGAGCTCGCAGAACTCAACGACGGTGGGCAGCTTGTCGCCCGGCTTTAGAGCGCCGTCCTCGATGCTTCGACGGATATCTGCAGCTATTGCCTCGTATTTGGGAATCATGGAACCTCCTTTCCGGCTTGATTGAGTACAAACGAAAGTATAGTCCACGCCTAAGCATCCCTATTGCGTTTTTGAAAAGTTCGAGAAAGATATAATCAAAAAACGCTTTTCTATATTAACTAGAGCGCTCTAAATGAATATGCATTCGAATAATGTGGTATTGAGCAAATTGATCGGCTCGAAGATGGGGTTGGGCCGTTTTGCCGCCCAGCGAACCGAATCTCATGCCTTGCGTTTTCCCAGATAAAACCTGCCAAAACAAACCTGTCCCTTTTTGACAGGTTTTTGCCTGGGGAGCGGTACCATACAGGCAATGTTTAAACGAGAAAGGTGGGCTCCCATGGAACCTAAGCAGTACTACATCGGCATCGACGTTGGCGGCACTTCGGTTAAGGAAGGCCTGTTCGACGAGGACGGCAACCTGCTTGCCAAGGCCAGCGTGCCCACGCCTCCTATCGTTGACGCCGCGGGCTTTGCCGCGGTGACCGAGGCTATCGATCAGGTGATCGCCAAGGCACAGATTCCGCGCGCCTTTGTGGCGGGCATTGGTCTGGCCGTTCCGTGCCCCATCCCGGCTTCGGGCGATGCCAAGGTCAAGGCCAACATTGCTATCAACCTGCCTGAACTGAGGATTGCCATCCAGGAGCACTGCCCCGACGCGGTCGTTAAGTACGAAAACGATGCCAACGCCGCTGCCATGGGCGAGGCCTGGCTCGGCTCTGCCAAGGGCGTACAGAACGTGGTGATGGTCACCATCGGTACCGGCGTGGGCGGTGGCGTTATCGTTAACGGCGACGTGGTATCGGGCGTTGTGGGTGCCGGCGGCGAGATTGGCCACATGTGCCTGAACCCCGAAGAGGAGCGCACCTGCGGCTGTGGCGGCCATGGCCATCTGGAGCAGTATTCCAGCGCCACCGGCGTGGTGAGTAACTACCTTGCCGAGTGCAAGAAGGCGGGCGTCGAGCCCATCGAGCTCACCGGGCCTTCTGATTCCAAGGACGTGTTCCAGGCCTGCCGCGAGGGTGACAAGCTCGCGCTGGCAGCTGCCGATACCATGGCCGACTATCTCGGCCGCGCCCTGGCGCTTATTGCCAACGTGGTCGATCCCGAGATGTTCCTGATCGGCGGCGGTGCTTCCGCTTCGGCCGATGTCTACCTCGACAAGGTCCGCGAGCACTTTAAGCAGTACGCGCTCTCCGCCTCGCGCGAGACGCCCATTAAGGTCGCTTCGCTCGGCAACGACGCCGGCATCATCGGTGCCGCTTACGTAGCCCTGCGCGCCGCCGGTAAATAGCTGGTGCGGGGGCAGGTGGTGAAAGGGGGACAGGCTTCGTCCCTGACCTCGCCTCAGCGCTTGCCCCAAATTGTGCCGCGACCCTTCCGTCTCATAAGGTTCGGCGTCAGCGTGCTACCATAGCTACGTCCAAGTACACATATCAAGTGGAGGATATCCATGGCAAACGTTCTTGTCTTTGGTCACCAGAACCCCGATAACGACGCCATCATGAGCGCCGTCGTCCTGTCCCAGCTGCTCAACCAGGTTGAGTATGCCGGCAACACCTACGAGGCCTGCGCCCTTGGTCAGCTTCCGGCCGAGTCCGCCAAGCTGCTTGCCGACGCCGGCATTGCCGAGCCCCGCGTGATCGAGTCCGTCGAGGCCGGCCAGCTCGTCGTCCTCACCGACCACAACGAGTCCGCCCAGTCTGTCGCCGGCCTTAAGGACGCCACGGTCTTTGGCGTTGTCGATCATCACCGCATCGGCGACTTCGAGACCGCCGGCCCGCTGCACTACATCTGCCTGCCCTGGGGCTCCAGCTGCACCATCGTCACCAAGCTCGCCGACGTGCTCGGCGTTGAGCTTTCCGACGTCCAGGCCAAGCTGCTGCTCTCGGCCATGATGACCGACACGCTCATGCTCAAGAGCCCCACCACCACCGATGTCGACCGCGCCGTCGCCGCCAAGCTCGGCGAGCAGGTGGGCGTCGACCCGGTCAAGTTTGGCATGGAGGTCTTCCTCACCCGTCCGTCCGGCTCCTTCACCGCAGCCGAGATGGTCGGCAACGACATCAAGATGTTCGAGCCCGCTGGCAAGAAGCTGCTCATCGGCCAGTACGAGACCGTCGACAAGACCCGCGCACTCGGCATGATCGACGAGATCCGCGAGGCCATGCGCGCCTACGCCGCCGAGAAGGGTGCCGACGGTATTGTCCTGTGCATCACCGACATCATGGAGGAGGGCTCGCAGGTCCTGCTCGAGGGCGAGACCGAGGCCGCTCAGAAGGGCCTGGGCATTGCCGATGAGCACGACGGCGTCTGGATGCCGGGCGTCCTCTCCCGTAAGAAGCAGGTCGCTGCCCCCATCATGGCCTCCTGCTAGGTTTAGTTGACCGAACGCCACGACCGGATCGCGGACGCCCCGCGCTCCGGTCGTTTTTTGTGCACGGCGCCGCGTCGTCTCCCGGACAGGCACGCCCGTGCCGTTGAGCAAATAATGTTCAACCTGTGGTTCCGCTTTTCGGCCACGCCTGCGTGCTTGTCGTGCAGGGTAGGCTAGATGCAAGCGTAATACGATAGAGCGCGGCGCCGCCACTTGGGCGGGCCGTGCTTTTTTAAGACGGGAACTTTCCCGTGAAAGGAGCCGCCCATGGCAGCAACTGAGCAGCTGTTCAACGTTCGTGAGCGCAAGCGCTTTGAACGTCACGACATTTGGGAGCGCATTGCCGAGAACGGCACCATTTCTGCCGCCGTCATGGTGATCGCCGCCATCGCCGCCGTCATCTGCGCCAATACCGATGCCTACGAGGCCATCCATCACTTTTTGGAGACCCCGCTGTATGTGGGTCTGGGCAACCTTACGGCCGGTCTCACCGTTGAGCTTTTCGTCAACGACTTCCTCATGGCGATTTTCTTTTTGTTGGTGGGCATCGAGCTTAAGTACGAGATGACGGTCGGCGAGCTCAAGAATCCGCGTCAGGCTATGCTTCCCATGCTGGCGGCCGTGGGCGGCGTTGTCGTTCCCGCTTGCATCTACCTGATCTTTAACCATGCCGGCGCCCGCAACGGTTGGGCCATCCCCATGGCAACCGATATTGCCTTTGCGCTGGGCGTGCTGTCGCTTTTGGGCAACCGCGTTCCCAACGGCGTGCGCGTGTTCTTCTCGACGCTCGCTATCGCCGACGACCTGATCTCCATCGCCGCCATCGCCATCTTCTACGGTCAGAGCCCCAATCCGTTTTGGTTGGGCGCCGCCGCGCTTGTGACCTGCGCGCTCGTGTGGCTCAACAAGACGCAGCATTACCGCCTTGCCCCGTACTCGGTGCTGGGCCTGCTGCTGTGGTTCTGCATGTTCAAGAGCGGCGTACACGCCACGCTTGCTGGCGTCATCTTGGCCTTTACCATCCCGGCCAAGTGCGGCGTCAAGCTCGATAGCCTCACCGATTGGCTGGGCGAGTGCCTGCCGCTGCTCGATGACCGCTACGACGACGAGGCACACATCCTGGGCCAGCATGACTTTACCGTCTCGACTACCAAGGTCGAGCGCGTCATGCACCGCGTGACCCCGCCGCTCATCCGCATGGAGCGTCTGATCTCCACGCCGGTCAACTTTGTGATCCTGCCGATCTTTGCGTTCGTGAACGCACAGGTTCGCCTAGTGGGCGTGGACATGAGCACGCTGCTCACCGACCCGGTGACGCTCGGCGTGTACTTTGGCATGCTGCTGGGCAAGCCGATCGGCATCTTTGGTATGACGTTTGCCCTGGTTAAGCTTAAGGCCTGCGAGCTGCCGCACAATGTCAACTGGCACATGATTGCCGGCGTGGGCATTCTGGGCGGTATCGGCTTTACCATGTCGATTCTCATCAGCGGCCTCGCCTTCCCGACGGCCCAGTTTGAGGTTCTTGCAGCCAAGGCCGCCATTCTTGCCGGTTCGGTCACCGCAGCCGTGCTTGGCATGATCTACATGAGCGTGGTCTGCAAGCACCCCGCGCCCAAAGACGAGTAAGAGCGCGAAAACCGGCTCCAGAACGGATTCGGGCGCGTTCAAAATGCGGATTCGGGCGGTGCTTGCCGCCTGCCAGACACGCCAGTGGTCAAAAAACGCCGTTTGTGAGTACTGTCACAAACGGCGTATCATTTTAGGTGCGGAAAATAATGAACAAAGTTATAAGAACTGTACGTTAATGAGTGACCATCGACTTCCAATTTGGCGCTAGCTGACGGTGATTAGGAAGTTTCAAGTCGAGTTTTGCCGATTTCGACCAAGAATCGCTGCTACTAAAAAGGTAACAGTACTCATATTTGCCCTTTTTTGGCCACAAGCCCTAAAACAAGCCTCGCCAAGGTCGGGAAGCGGGCCAAATCGCCGGCCTCGAGGCTTATTCCACCGTTCCGTAGACGGCGCCCCAGCCGTGGGCGGCCAAGGCGGAGTTGAGCTGGTCGCAAAGTGACTGGCGGTCGTAGTAGCCGGGCGGCAAAAGATTCACGATCTCCATGAGGTCGGGCGCCAGGTCCAAGATTTCGGCCTGTACGATCAGATCCAGGCGGTCGATGGCGTGGCGGTCGTAAAACAGTCCGTCGACCAGGCACTGCAAGTCGCCGAATTCCTCGGCCTGAAACGATCCGTACTCCATAGTGCCTCCTTGGGCGCCCCACGCCGGCATGCGCGGCGATTCGTAATTGATTGCGATGAACTTAATCTATCACGGCTTCATAACGTTGCGACGATGGCGGTCTATACTTAGACGAACTGCAACGTACCGCTTCGCGAAAGGTCGCACCCCATGCAGACGATCTACCAGAAGATGGAAACCACCGAACTCGATGCCGCCATCGAGGCGCTCAAAGCCGAGGTCGCCGAGGTCAAGGCCAAGGGCCTGGCGCTCGATATGGCCCGCGGCAAGCCGTCGCCCTCCCAGGTGGACATCTCTCGACCCATGCTCGATATCCTCAATGCCGATGCCGATCTGCACGACGGCAACGTCGACTGCTCCAACTACGGCTGCTTTGAGGGCATTCCCTCGGCACGCAAGCTGGCGGGGGAGTTCCTGGGTTGCCCTGCCGAGCAGACGCTCGTGCTGGGTTCGTCGAGTTTGCTGATTGAGCACGACATCGCCGGCATGTTCTGGCGCTGTGGCTCGTGCGGCAGCGACCCTTGGGAGGCTTACGAGGCAGCGCACGACGGCAAGAAGGTCAAGTTCCTGTGCCCCGTTCCCGGCTACGATCGCCACTTTGGCATCACCGCCGACTTGGGCATCGAGAACGTCCCCGTCGCGATGACCGACAATGGCCCCGACATGGACGAGGTTGAGCGCCTGGTTGCCGCCGACGATTCCATCAAGGGCATCTGGTGCGTGCCCAAGTATTCTAACCCCACGGGCATCACCTTTAGCGAGGACACTGTGCGCCGCCTGGTCGAGATGCCCACGGCCGCGCCCGATTTCCGCATCTTTTGGGACAACGCTTACTGCGTGCACGACCTGTACGACGAGACCGACGAGCTCGCAAATATCTTTGACCTCGCTCGCGCGGCGGGCACCGAGGATCGCGTGGTGGCCTTTGCCTCGACGTCCAAGATCACCTTCCCGGGCGCCGGCATCGGCTTTATCGGTGCGAGCCCCGCGGTCATCGCCGAGTTCTCCAAGCGCCTGAAGGCCGGTCTTATTAGCGCCGATAAGCTCAACCAGCTGCGTCACGTGCGCTTCCTTCCCACCATCGAGGCGGTCAAGGAGCACATGAAAAAGCATGCCGAGTTCCTGCGCCCGCGCTTTGAGGCCGTTGAGCGTAAACTCACCGAGGGCTTGGGTAACACGGGTTGCGCCACTTGGACGCATCCCCATGGCGGCTACTTTGTGAGTTTCGATGGCCCCGAGGGCTCGGCCCAGAAGGTCGCCGCGCTTTGTGCCGACCTGGGCGTCAAGCTCACGCCGGCTGGTGCCACCTGGCCTTATGGCAAGGATCCGCGCGACACCAACATCCGCATCGCGCCGAGCTATCCCACGGTCGAGGACCTGGAGGCTGCGCTCGATGTGCTGGTGCTGGCTGTCAAGCTCGTCGCTGCCGAGCTTGCGCGTGCCGAGCGCGCCTAACGCGTAGGGCCCCGCAAGTCCGCGCCTAGTACTATCCGCACTTTCGATACGTAAAGGAGCGTATACATGGATTTGGGTATTTCCACCAACCCCACGCCAGAGCTCTACACCATTAAGGTGACCGGTGAGATCGATATCTCTAACGCCGATAGCCTGCGCAATGCCATCGACCTGGCGCTCGAGCAGCCCACTGAGGCCGTTGAGCTCGATTTTGCCCAGGTGAGCTACATCGATTCGACGGGCATTGGCGTGCTTGTGGGCGCCGCACACCACGCAGCTGATCATGGTAAGCGTTTTAGCTGCGTCAACGTGCAGCCCCCGGTGATGCGCGTGGTTCAGCTGTTGGGCGTCGACCAGGAGATTTCGATCACCGCTGCATAATCTTTGCCCCCAAAAGGGCGTGCCGTTTGGCATATGTTTGTGATGCGCTCGGACGTTTTGGCGTCCGGGCGCTATACTTGACCGAATGAATAGACGAGTTCCGGCCGAATGGCGCGGTGCGGGCTCGACTCACATCGAGCCTTGGAGGTATGTGTGTTTGGTATTGGAGAGGGTGAGCTCGCGATCATCGTGGTCTTCGGCTTTTTGCTGTTTGGCCCGGATAAGCTCCCGCAGATGGGCCGCACGATCGGCCGTGCCATCCGTCAGTTCCGCGAGACGCAGGAAAAGATGACGGCCGTTGTTCAGTCCGAGATTATCGATCCGGTGAGCGAGGCCGCGTCGGCCCCGGTCAAGCCCAAGAAGACTGCTGCGACCGACGACGATTCCGATGCGAACGAGGATGCCGCCGAGACGGCAGCGCCCGCCAAGAAGGAGACCTTTGCCGAGCGTCGCGCCCGTCTTGCTGCCGAGAAGGCCGCAAGCGAGGGTGCTGCTGAGGGCGAAGGCGCTGTTGATGAGGCCGAGGGTACAGAGCCTGCTGCTGCCGTCGAGCCCGAGCCTGCTGCAGAGCCCGAGCCCGAGCCGGCAGAGCCCACGACGGCTGACCTCTACGCCCGTCGTCCCCGCAAGCGCAAGGCCGTCGTCGACCAGCTCGCTCGCGAACTCGAGGCCGAGGACGCTGCCGAGACTGCTGCCGCCGACGCCCCGAAGGGAGGCGATGAGTAATGCCTATCGGACCTGCTCGTATGCCGCTCTTCGATCACTTGGGAGAGCTCCGTCGCCGCCTGACCATCGTGGTCGTGTCGGTGTTTGCCGCCGCCATCGTGCTGTACTTTGCCACGCCCGTGGTGCTCGATATCCTGGAAGATCCCATCCGCTCGTTTGTGCCGGACGGTAAGTTCTACATCACCACCACACTCGGCGGCTTTGGCCTGCGCTTCTCGCTGGCCATCAAGATGGCCGTGGTCATGTGCACGCCCATGATCATCTGGCAGATCCTGGCATTTTTCCTGCCGGCGCTGCGCCCCAACGAGCGCAAGTGGGTCGTGCCCACGGTGCTCGCCTCGACGGTGCTGTTCTTCCTGGGTGCCATCTTCTGCTATTTCATCATCATCCCGGCGGGCTTTGAGTGGCTCATCGGCGAGACCTCGGCCGTCGCTACGGCGCTGCCCGACCTGGAGAACTACGTCAACATGGAGCTGCTCTTTATGATCGGCTTTGGTGTGGCGTTTGAGCTGCCGCTCATCATCTTCTATCTGTCCGTCTTTCACATCGTGTCCTATGCGGCCTTCCGCAGCGCCTGGCGCTACGTGTACGTAGGCCTGCTTGTGGGCTCGGCTGTGATTACGCCCGACGGCTCGCCCGTTACGCTGGGTCTCATGTATGGCGCCCTGCTCTCGCTCTACGAGATTTCGCTCGCCATCGCTCGCGTGGTCATTACCGCGCGCGAGGGCAAGGAGGGCCTGTTCGTGAGCCGTCTGGACCTGTTCTCGGACGACGAGGACGACGAGGAGTAAATCGGTATGCACGAGGTTGGCATTGTCAACGGCATACTCGATACAGTGATTCGCGCGGCGCGTGGGGCGGGGGCCTCGCGCGCCGTTTTGGTAACGCTGCGTATCGGGGATATGACCGAGGTCGTGCGCGAGGCGCTTGACTTTGCGTGGGAGACGTTTCGCGACGAGGACCCGCTCACGCGCGGCTGCGAGCTTGCCGTGGAGGAAGTCCATCCACAAAGCGAGTGTCTGGACTGCGGTGAGGTCTTTGAGCACGACCGTTTCCATTGCCGTTGTCCCCAATGTGGCGGTGCCAACGTGCGTCTGCTGCATGGCCGCGAACTCGACATCGCAAGTATCGAGATCGAGACCCCCGACGATTAGCACGCTCGCCATCTAGCGATGGGGTATAAAAGGGCCAAAGTAAGGAGCGCTAAGTATGGCCGAGAAAACGATTGATATCGCGTCGCCGATTCTGTCGCGCAACGAGCGCCTGGCAGATCAGCTGCGTCAGCGGTTTGAGCAGACGGACACCTACGTGATCAATGTGCTGTCGAGCCCTGGCTCGGGTAAGACCACCACGATTCTGGGCACCAACGAGCGCCTGCGTGACAAAGCCAGCCTGCGCTGTGCCGTTATCGAGGGCGATATCGCCTCGGACGTCGACGCCATCACCATGAAGGAAGCCGGCATGCCCGCCATCCAGATCAACACGGGCGGCCTGTGCCACCTCGAGGGCAACATGATCATGGAGGCCGTTGACGCGTTCGACCAAGCTGTGGGTCTGGAAAACATCGACGTCATCTTTATCGAAAACGTGGGTAACCTGGTCTGCCCAGTCGACTTTGACCTGGGCGAGAACCTGTCCATCATGATCCTCTCGGTGCCCGAGGGCGACGACAAGCCCATCAAGTACCCGGGCATCTTCCAACACGCCGGCGCGCAGCTGCTCAACAAGGTCGACGTGGCCCCGGCTTTCGATTTTGACATGGATAGGTATACTAAGACCCTCGATGACCTCAATCCGCAAGCGCCGCGGTTTGCCGTGAGCGCGCGCAAGGGCGAGGGCATGGATGCCTGGTGCGATTGGCTCATCGGGCAGATTGAGCAAGCAAGGGCGTAAGTCGGCCGCCATAAGCGCGGGCGCAGCCGCAGAGACATGAGATAGGAGCCTCTTTTGAAGCTCATCATCGCCGAGAAAAACGACGCCGCGCGTCAGATCGCCGAGCGGCTGTCCACGGGCAAGCCCAAAAAGGACAAGGTGTACAACACCGCCATCTACCGTTTTGAGTGGAAAGGCGAGGAGTGCGTGACGATCGGTCTTGCCGGTCACATCCTCGCGCCCGATTTTTGCGACAGCGTGCTGTTTGATAAAAAGCTGGGCTGGTATTCGGTTACCGAGGACGGCGAGATGCTGCCGGCCGACATGCCCGATGGCCTGGCTCGTCCGCCCTACGACACCAAGCGCAAGCCGTTCCTTGCCGACGGCATTTCCATCAAGGGCTGGAAGCTCGAGAGCCTGCCTTACCTCACCTGGGCGCCCGTCATTAAGCTACCGGCCGAGAAGGAACTCATTCGTTCGCTCAAGAACCTTGCTAAAAAGTCCGACAGCGTCATCATCGCTACGGACTTCGATCGCGAGGGCGAGCTGATCGGCTCGGACGCCCTCAACAAGGTGCGCGAGGTTGCGCCGGACTTGCCGGTCGCCCGTGCCCAGTATTCTTCGTTTACCAAGGCCGAGATCACGCACGCCTTCGATAATCTCGTCTCGCTCGACCAGAACCTGGCCGACGCCGGCGAGAGCCGTCAGCACATCGACCTTATCTGGGGCGCGGTGCTCACGCGCTATCTGACGCTCGCCAAGTTTGGCGGCTTTGGCAACGTGCGCTCCGCCGGCCGCGTGCAGACACCGACGCTTGCCCTGGTGGTCGAGCGCGAGCGCGAGCGCATGGCGTTTGTGCCCGAGGACTATTGGCAGATTCGCGGCATGGGTGCCGCGCAGGGTGCCGCCGAGGACGATCGCTTTAAGATCGCGCACAAGACAGCGCGCTTTACCGACAAGGATGCTGCCGTGACGGCGTACGGCCATGTTGACGGCGTTGCGACGGCAACCGTTGCCGCGGTGACCAAGCGTTCGCGTAAGCAGCAGCCGCCCACGCCGTTCGCGACGACCTCGCTGCAGGCTGCCGCCGCGGCCGAGGGCATCTCGCCTGCGCGTACGATGCGCATCGCCGAGTCCCTCTACATGGCGGGTCTCATCAGCTACCCGCGTGTCGATAACACCGTGTACCCCGCGACGCTCGATCTGGGCGCCGTGGTAAGCGACCTGGCAAAGATCAACCCGGCGCTGGCGCCCGTGTGCAAAAAGGTGCTCGCCGGTCCCATGAAGCCCACGCGCGGCAAAGTCGAGACCACCGACCACCCGCCTATCTATCCCACGGGCGAGGGCGATCCGTCCACGCTCGATGGCGGCCAGCGCAAGCTCTACGACCTCATCGCCCGCCGCTTCCTGGCGACGCTTATGGGTCCTGCGACCATCGAGAACACCAAGCTCGAGCTCGACGTCAACGGCGAGCCGTTCGTGGCCTCGGGCGACGTGCTCGTGACTCCGGGCTTCCGCGAGGCGTATCCGTACGGACTCAAGCGCGATGAGCAGATGCCGCCGCTGGAGCAGGGTGATACGGTCGACGTGTTCGACATTAAGCTCGAGGCCAAGCAGACCGAGCCGCCCGCGCGCTACAGCCAGGGCAAGCTCGTGCAGGAGATGGAGAAGCGCGGCCTGGGCACCAAGTCCACGCGCGCGAGCATCATCGAGCGCCTGTACGCCGTGCGCTACCTCAAAAACGATCCCGTGGAGCCGAGCCAGCTGGGTATTGCCATTATCGATGCACTGTCGCAGTTTGCCCCGCGCATCACGAGCCCCGATATGACCAGCGAGCTCGATGGCGATATGACCCGTGTGGAGCGCGGCGAGGACACCGAAGAACATGTCGTGACGCACTCGCGCGCGCTGCTGGCCGGCGTGCTCGACGAGCTGCTCAAACATACGCAGGAACTGGGCGACGCCATCAGCGACGCCGTCACGGCCGATGCGCGCGTGGGTACCTGCCCCAAGTGCGGCAAGGACCTGGTTATGAAGACGAGCGCCAAGACCCGCGGCAGCTTCATTGGCTGCATGGGCTGGCCCGACTGCGATGTGACCTATCCGGTGCCGAGTGGCGTCAAGGTAAGCCCGCTCGAGGGCGAGGCGGCCGTGTGCCCCGAGTGCGGTGCGCCGCGCATTAAGTGCCAGCCGTTCCGCCAGAAGGCCTTCGAGATTTGCGTGAACCCCACGTGCCCCACCAACTACGAGCCCGACCTTAAGGTGGGCGAGTGCAAGGTGTGCGCCGAGGCAGGACGCCATGGCGACCTGATCGCGCACAAGAGCGAAAAGAGCGGCAAGCGCTTTATCCGTTGCACCAACTACGATGACTGCGGCGTGAGCTATCCGCTTCCGGCGCGCGGCAAGCTCGAGGCGACGGGCGAGACCTGCCCCGAGTGCGGCGCCCCCATCGTGGTGGTCAACACGGCGCGCGGTCCGTGGCGCATCTGCGTGAACATGGACTGCCCGACCAAGGAGAAGAAGCCCGCCCGCGGCCGCAAGACCACAACCAAGGCGAGCACGGCAAAGAAGACGACGGCTAAGAAAGCCACTGCCGCCAAGAAGACGACCGCGAAGAAGTCGACTGCCAAGAAAGCAGCCGCCGACAAGTAACGGCGCAGTCGAAACATTGCCCAAAAAAACGAGCGAGGACCCCGCGATCCTCGCTCGTTTTTTTGACCGGCAGTTAGGGACGTTCCTTTTCTGCCGGCAGTTTAGGAACGTCCCTAACTGCCGGCTCGGGAACGACAAAGCGCTAGTTCACCTCGACAGGCTTGGCGCCGGGATAGCGCTCCTCAAAGTCTAGGCGGTACTTATTGTCATTGGTGCCCGCCACGTTGTCGCGCGACAGCGGCGCCACGATCTCATTCTTGTGGTCCGCAGGCTTGGCGTATTTCAGGCTGATCTCCCAGGCATCACAGATTGCGTCAATGCGGTGATCCAGGTCGTCGTACAGGGCGATGATATCCTTCCAGGAGCTGTAGTTCTTGGAGCTCGTCGGGACGTCCAGGTCCTCGACGATGTCGTAATACTGCTCGATGGTGTCCTCCGTGCGCTCGGCGACGTCGGCGAGATTTTGACGGGTGGTTCGATCCTCTTCCAGATAGTTGCCGTTGAAGTTCTGCGCGCAGCCACGGACCTGGCTGTCGAGATCTTCGAGCAGGTCGTAGTATTCGCTCAGGCGACGGTAGAGGTTCTGCTCGGAGAGCGTTGCTTCGCCGCCATCCTCGTCGTCATCGTCATCATCGTCGTAAAGGCTATTGGGGTCGCCGAGAGGCTTAAGGTCGTCATCGTCAACATCGTGGTGTAGCTTGGTAACCTCGGCAGTCGTCTGCGTGGCGGTGTTGTCGAAAGGCTTGATCACAAAGAAGATGACCAGGGCGATGATGATGGCCACCAGCACAACGATAACGGCGATAAGCGACCCGGTGCCGCTCCTTTTGGGAGCGGGGGTCTGTGGCGAAGCGGGCGCGTATGCGGGAGCCGGCTGCTGTTGGGGCGAGCCGCTCGCGACGGGTATGCGCTGCGTGGTCTCGACGGCCTCGGTCCTTGCGGCGGGGTCGGGGCTATAGGCGAGGGGGTCGTCCGCCTTGGCTTGCGGCGTATCAAGGGAGCCGGTCTGCTCAAAAGCGGGCTGGCTATCGCTCGCGGCTGTTTGCTCAACGGGTGCACCGCACGAGGTGCAGAACTTGGCATCATCTGCAAGAAGCTTGCCGCACGAGGCGCAATACCGAGACATTGCCACTCCTTTCGCCACATTTCAATGCAATACGACGATTATACCCAGCATCCAAAATTCCCCATCATAAGTTGCGGTGAAATAGGGACTGTTTGGCGGTCTCAGAGCTTCAATCAGTCCCTATTTCACCGCAACTTTTGAAAGGCACCTTTAGCCATTGGGGACGCGTCGAGCACTGGGGTATCATGGTTTGGTTGATATATCTGCATTTACGCGCCTTGTAGGAAGGGGCTGCGCCCATGGCTTTTGAGCCCGCTCAACATAGCTTTATCACGCTCGAGGGCGTCGACGGCGCCGGCAAGTCCACGCAGGCGCGCCTGCTTGCCCGCGCGCTCGACCTCGCTGGCTATCAGGTCGTAACTCTGCGCGAGCCGGGTGGCACTGCCATCAGCGAAAAGATTCGCGCCCTGTTGCTCGACCCCGCCAACACGGCGATGGGCGATACTTGCGAGTTGCTGCTCTACGAGGCGGCGCGCGCCCAGTTGGTGCACGAGGTCATAGCCCCCGCCCTTGCGGCCGGCAAGGTGGTCCTGTGCGATCGCTTCTACGATTCCACGACCTGCTACCAGGCGTTTGCCGATGGCCTCGATCGCCAGATAGTGCGCGACGCCAACAACCTGGCCGTCGCGGGTACGCACCCGGCGCTCACACTCGTCTATCACATCACGCCCGAGCAGGCGGCGCTGCGCATGGCAGCCCGTGGTGCGGCAGATCGCATGGAGGCAAAAGGCATGGCATTCCAGGAGCGTGTCTACCAGGGCTTTTGCGCAATTGCTGCCGAGGAGCCAGACCGCGTAAAGCTCATCGACGCCACTACGACCGTCGAGGAAGTCTTCGAGAAGACGGTCGAGCAGGTTCGCGCGTACGGTCTCGACATTCCGCGGGAAGCCGTCGCCGCCGCGCTTGCCAAGGAGGCCGAGTAACATGGCCCCCGCTCAGGCAAGCCTGCTGGCCAAGCTCGACACCCAAGAGCGCGTGCGCGACTTTTTGACCAATGCCGTCGCTAGCGGTCGCGCATCGCATGCCTACCTGTTTTTGGGCGCGCCCGGCGCGGGCAAGCTCGACGCCGCGTGGGCGCTCGCCCAAGCCTTCCTGTGCGAGCAGGATGGCTGCGGCTCATGCGATAGCTGCGTGCGCGTCGCCCGCCATACGCACCCCGACGTGCACTATTACACGCCCGAGAGCGCCACGGGTTACCTCATTGCCCAGACCCGCGAGCTGCTCGATGACGTGCCACTGGCGCCCATCCGTGCCAAGGCCAAGGTCTACATCATCGACCGTGCCGAGCAACTGCGTGCCAACACCGCCAACGCACTGCTCAAAACGCTCGAGGAGCCGCCCGAGGGCGTTATGTTTATCTTGCTGGGCACCTCGGCCGACGTGATGCTGCCCACTATCGTGAGTCGTTGCCAGTGCGTGCCGTTTCGGCTGGTATCGCCCGCCGTCGCCGCGCAGGCCGTGAGCCGCGCCACCGGTCAGGATATCGCGCGTTGTCGCATGGCCGTCGCCGTGGCGGGAAGCCCCACGCGTGGCATCGAGTTTCTTAAGAGCGCCGAGCGCCAGGACGCCCGCCGTCAGATGGTCCGTGCCATCGACTCACTCATTGCCGCCGACGAGGCCGACGTGCTCAGTCGCGCCAAGTCGCTCATCGTCGCCGTCAAGGCGCCGCTTGCCGAGGTCAAGTCCACGCAGGAAAAGGTACTCGAGCAAAACGCCGACTACCTGTCGCGTGGAGCATTGAAGCAGCTTGAGGACCGCAACAAGCGCGAACTCAACGCGCGCGAGCGTTCGGGTATCATGGAAGCGCTGGCGAGCGCGCGGACGCTCATGCGCGACGTGCTGCTGACACTTCAGGACGAGGCGGCCGACGTGGTGAACGAGGATGTGCGCGACACGATCGGTCGGCTTGCCGCCGCGACCAATGTTGCGGGTGCCACCCAGGCGCTCGAGGCGGTCGCGACCGCCGAGCGCAACATCGCCAGAAACGTTACTCCCCAGCTGGCCATCGAGGTCATGCTGTTCGATATCAGGAAGGCACTGAAATGCCGTTAGTCGTACCCGTTAAGTTTACCTACGCCTCGCGCGACCTGTGGTTTGACCCGCAGGACCTGGATATCCTCGAGGCCGATTATGCCATTTGCTCCACCGAGCGCGGAACCGAGATCGGCTTGGTTACGGCCGATCCCTTCGAGGTGCCGCAAGACGAGATCGGTCAGCCGCTCAAGCCCGTGCTGCGCGTGGCGAGCGACATTGACCTGCAGCTTGCCGACGATCTTGCCATCCAGGGCGACGAGGCCATGGTCGATTTCCGCCGTCTGGTCAAAGAACTCGACCTCGAGATGAAGCCGGTCGGCGTCGAGTACCTGTTTGGCGGCGAGAAGGCCGTGTTCTACTTTGCGGCCGAGGAGCGCGTCGATTTTCGTCAGCTCGTCAAGGATCTGTCCTCGACGCTGCACATTCGCGTCGACATGCGCCAGATCGGCGTGCGCGACGAGACTCGCCTGGTGGGCGGCTATGCCCAGTGCGGCCAGGAGCTCTGCTGCACGCGCTTTGGCGGACAGTTTGAGCCCGTCTCGATCCGCATGGCAAAAGAGCAGGACCTGCCGCTCAATTCCTCCAAGATCAGCGGCGTTTGCGGCCGCCTGATGTGCTGCCTGCGCTATGAGTTCGAAGCGTACAAGGACTTTAAGAGCCGTGCGCCCAAAAAGAAGACGCTCATCGATACGCCGCTCGGCAAGGCGCGTATCCAGGAATATGACACGCCGCGCGAGCAGCTGGTGTTGCGTCTGGAGAACGGCAAAGTCTTTAAGGTCAACCTGGCCGATATGACCTGCTCGGAGGGCTGCAAAAAGAAGGCCGCCGAGCAGGGCTGCAACTGCCGCCCCGACTGCGTGACGCGCGACGTGCTCGAGCGCATCGAGTCGCCCGAGATGCGTCTGGCGCTTATGGAGCTCGACCGCGAGAACGGCGTCGACGTGGGCGATGGCCTGTCGAGCGCCGACCGTCTGGCCGGTACGTCGATGCCCAAGCGCCGTCGTCGCGATGCTGAATCCGATGCTCGCGCCGGTCAGGGGCAGGGCGAGGGCCGTGGCCGCGGAAAGGGCCGCAGCAAGGCCGAGGCGCCTGAGGTCGAGGATACCGCCGGTGGCCGTCGCCGCCGCAAGCGTGCGGGCTCTGCCGATGCCGGCGAGGCCGCAGCCGCCGGCAAGAACGGAGCTCGCGAGCGCGAGGTTCAACAGCCCCAGCAGCAAAACCGCGGCGGTGGCATGAACCCCACGCGCCGTCGTCGCCGTCATCTGTCGAGCGAGGAGCGCGAGGACGCCTTCCGCGCCGCAGTTGCTCGCGAGGCTGGTGCCGCTTCCAAGGGCGCCTCGGCCTCCGACGCGCCTGCCGACAAGGGCGGCAAGTCACGTGGCGAGGAGGAGCGCGCACCGCGTCCGCGTCGTCGCCATTCCTCGGGCGCGCAGCAGAAGCCCTCAGTGCCCTCCGTTGCCGATCAGGTCTCGGATGGCGAGGTCAAGGTCACGCGCCGTCGTCCCGGAGATGGCGGGGGAGCGGCTGCCAAGGCTTCGCGTGGCGCCGCTCGCGACGAGCGCGAGCCGCGCGAGGATCGCGGTGGCGAGGGCTCGGCCGACCAGGGTCAAAAGCGCCGTCGCCGTCGCCGTTCCCGCAAGCCGCGCCAGGATGGTGGCGAGGGCTCGGCCCCGTCTTCGTCTGCACCACAACCGCCTGCCGGCGAATAACGCCCGCGAGCGGATTTAACCAGCCTTGCCCCAATCGCGTCGGGGTACCATAGCGCTGAATCAACAACCCTCCCTGCGATCGAACGTAGGGAGGGTTGTGTCGTGAAGAGCCATCTGAACATATTGAGCTGTCTGCAGGGTGCCGGTGCCCTACCGTTTGCGGACGAATTACTACCGTTTGCCGAGCGGGTGGCACGCGAGGCGCTCGAGGCATTGTCGCCAACACGATGTGCCGGCTGCGAGCGCGCCGGTACGCTTATTTGCCAAGACTGCCTGGCTGCGCTCACGCTCATCGACCCACGTCATAGCTGCACCCGATGCGGCGCCCCGTTTGGGGATTTGCTGTGCACTGAGTGTTCGGTCGAGGGCACGTCCTCGGCAATGGCGGAGGCGCTCGATCGCTGCCTGGCGTGCGCCGTCTATGCGCATCCGCTGCCGCGCATCATTAAAGCGTACAAGGATGCGGGCGAGCGACGTCTGGCTCCGTATCTGGCGGAGCTGCTCTACGACACCGCCCTGCATGCCCAGGTCGTAGCGCCCGATCGCTTAGGAGGTGTGCTGTCCGGTGCGGATGCGGTGGTGTTTGTGCCTGCGACGGCGGCAGCGTTTCGGCGGCGTGGTTTCGATCATATGGAGGCCATTGCGCGCCCATTTTGCGAGCTGTCGGGTGTTCCCCTGCTCGATGCCCTCGTCAAGTACGGGCATGGCGACCAGCGCGAACTCGGTCGTGAGGAGCGTCGCGAGCGTGCCCAAGGCATGTACGAGACGGTTGAGGACGTGCGCGGCCGCCGCCTACTGCTTATCGATGACGTTATCACCACGGGCGCGACCATGGCAGCAGCCTCGGCGGAGCTCAAGCGTGCCGGCGCTGCGGCAGTCGATGGCCTTGCTATCGCACGTGTTTGGTAGGGGTGGTTTTGTGGCAGTGAAGATTGAGCGGCGCAACGAGCCGACAGGCGAACAGCTAGCGGCTTCCGTAATCCTAACAGGCGCTTCAGCGCTGCGCATGATGCGCGCCGAGCGCCGGCAGATGGGCTATATCAGCTGGAAGGACCTTAATCCCGATGAAGAGCGCCGTGTGCTGCGCACGTCGTCGCCCTCGACCGAGGATATCTATCTTCCTGACTTGGTGCGAATTGGAGCCAAAAGTGGCGAGGTGCAAGAAGATCTGTGCTTGCTGGTGGGATCTGCGGCGCAGCGCCGCCGCATGCCTGGCGTAGGCTGGTCCGTGTGTTCCGGGTTGCCCGCCGGCTCGATTCTAGAGGTGGAACCGGGGGTGTACAGCCTATCTCCCGAGGCCCTTTGTGTTGCCGTTGCGCGCGAGGTCGGCTGCATCCAGGCGTTTGCCCTGGCCCAGGAGCTGTGCTCTAAGATTTCACTGAGCGACCGCGGGAAGTATCTGCCTCCCTACACCTCGCCTGTTACGAATAAACTTGCAAAGGACAAGGACCAGCCAGCAGACGTGGGCTACTTTGAAGTCGAACCGGTGCTGACGCCCGATCGCCTGGCAGATTACCTTACGACATGCAAGGGAAGCACGGCCAAACAATTGCAGCGTCTGTGTCCCTACTTGTCAGAAAACCTGCTCTCGCCCATGGAGTGCATCATGCTCGCTCTGTTTTCGCTTCCGTTTTCCTATGGCGGGTTTGCCTGCGGACCTTTTAAGACCGACTACAAGATCGAGTTCGATGACCGTGCGCAGGCAATCTCGGGGATGCCTCATGCAGTTTGCGATGCGTATCAAGAAGCGGCCCGGTTTGACCTGGAATACAACGGTGAGCTGGGCCATTCCTCTCGGAGGGGACGTATCCATGATGAAAAACGCAACACGGGCTTGATTACTATGGGAATCGAGGTCGCAACGGTCAACAACGAAATGCTTTGCGACATGGAAGCGATGGAAGCGCTCGCATGGCGCATCCACCAGCGTATGCGAAAGCGGTACCGGAATCGCGTCGATGCCCGCAGAAAGAAGCAAGAGGCGTTGCTTAACACGCTGCGGGTGTGTTTTGGGCTTAAGCCGGTCTAATATCGTGTCGAAAATAGGGGGTTAATCATATGCCCTGGCCAAAATATGGCAAATATGAGTACTGTCACTAAATCAGTAACAGCAAAATCAAGGAATTTAGGACTTGGAGGCGGTGTAAAGTAAGAAAATAATAAACAAATGTAGAATAACTAAGCATCAGGTTGGCGACACTGAGCGCAAAATCTGTCCGAGAGGCCAAAATTGCCTGTTACTAAATTGGTGGCAGTACTCATATTTGCCATATTTTGACCAGGGCACCCTAAGAAGGGCGCCCCGGAGCTCCCCGTAGGGGAGCTCCGGGCTTCATAGGGGCACGAATAGCCCACTCCGACCTGCAAAATCTGTACTCGCGATGCGAATGACGCCCCTAACCTTAAACTTTAGCTTGAACTTAGCTATAATGCGCTACGTTCCTACCAGGCTGTGGTTGCGGACGGACGAAATGCCCGTCCTAGTCCAAGACAGACGCGGTCAAAGGGATCCACGTAAGCGACCGCGTGCGCGCGGCGCGATCATGGCGCGTCCTAGATGTAAGCCGCACCGTCCGTTCTACTTTCTTTGGGGCAATACCGCCTCGCGGGCGAGCGGGCCAGTCGTGAAGGTGGCTGCGGCCTCCCGAGCAAACACCCCGGTGCGCAAGTGTGGGGTCAAATACCAGGTCAGCTGGTGGGAACAATCTGATATTTCGTGCAACGCACGGATCGTATACGACACAGAAGGCAGGGTAGTGGACATGGTGAGGGGCAGCTTGATGCACGCGGCTCGGTTAGGTGCTGGGACCGCGGCGGTCATCGCCGTTTTGGGCCTGAGCGGATGCGCGTTCAACCCGCTGTCTGCGTTCACGACTCCCACGATCGACCAGATCGAGTACGAGACCGTCACGCCCACGGTGTCGGATGATGCCCTGGTCACTCCCGGTACCCTGACGGTTGCCCTCGATACCTCCGATGCGCCGCAGGCCATGCAGAGCGCTGACGGCGAGCTCACGGGGTATGCAGTCGACGCTGCCCGCGCCCTCGCAAGCCGCATGGGCCTTAAGGTCGCCTTTGTCGATGCGTCCTCGGCAGGTTCCGCGCTCGGCGACAAAAAGGCTGATATCTTTATCGGCGAGATCAACTCCACGGATGGGGACGTTAGCTCGCTCGGCACCTGCCTGTACGATGCCGCTTCCGTGTTCGGTAAAACCAGCGATGGTGGGTCGCTAAGCGTTTCCACCGATACCCTTAACACGTCTACTCTGGGTATCCAGATGTCCTCGGCCTCGCAGGAGGCGCTTGCTAAGCAGAGCATCACCGCCAACCAAAAGACTTACTCCAACATCAACGAGTGCTTTGAGGCGCTCGAGTCCGGCGAAGTCGACTATGTGATCTGCGACTCCACGGCCGGCGGCTACCTTGCACGCCTGATGAGCGAGATCTCCTATGTCGGTGCGCTCGAGGCGCCCTCGACGCTTGGTGTTGCGGGCCTCTCGTCCAATGACGAACTGTGCCGTGCCGTGAGCGATGCCCTCGACGGCATCACGGTCGACGGTACGCTCGAGGCAGTCCACTGCGTCTGGTATGGCACGATGCCCTACGACCTCACCACTAAGACAGTATCTGGTGTCAACCTTCAGTCGTCTGGCTCCGCATCCTCCGGCAGCGAATCCTCCGATTCCAACAATGAGACCGCACCCTCCGAAGACAAATCGTCCAGCCAGGAAGACACCATCACCGACGACGACATTAACAAGCTTAATAGCTAGTTATTGCTAGGGGTGGCGTCTCCTATGCGCTAGGAGAGACGCCTCTTCACGGTTTCAACACGCACTGCCGGGCTTCCCCAATAGGGGAGCCCGGCTTTTTCATCCCTATAAAACCAGCAGGTCAAAGCCAATTTTCGGGACCAAATACAAAGCCGTCGGCTCCCTTCTATAGCGCACTTTGCCACAGAAAAGTGCGAGACTTCGGTATGCGGTATCAAGCAATCGTTATTCGGGTCTTTGGGAATCCGCGTGATTAAATGCACGGCAATGGGTACATAGCCAGTACAGTAAGTCCCCGAGGCAGATTGGAGCCACGTATGGATATCAAGGTTTCTGGACGCAAGACGACGGTAACCGATGCTCTGCGTGCGCATGTGGATGAGAAGATCGGCGAGGCGCTCAAGGTTTTCGATATCGAGCCCATGACGGTCGACGTTGTACTTCGCTATGAGAAGAACCCCTCGAACCCCAACCCGGCAATCGTCGAGGTTACGGTTCGCGCCCGCGGTTCGGTGATTCGCGTTGCCGAGCACGGTGCAGATATGTACGCCGCCATCGACCTCTCCGCCGATAAGGTCACCCGCCAGCTGCGCAAGTTCAAGACCAAGGTCGTGGACAACCGCCAGGGTGGTGCCAGCGCAGCGGATGTTGCACCGGTCGAGCGTGTCGAGGATCTGGCCGACCTGCTGCTGCCCGAGGAGGACGACGACCTGCTCGTCCGCGAGAAGGTCATCGATGTCACCCCGATGACTGAGGAGCAGGCGCTGGTGCAGACCGATCTGCTGGGCCACGACTTCTACGTGTTCGAGAACGCGACGACTGGCCTCATCAATGTGGTGTATCACCGTAAGAATGGTGGATATGGCATCATCAAGCCCCGTATCGAAACACTTGACGAGTAAAATACGTTAACTTGCATGAGTTAACGGTTGGCGGCCATCCCATGCGGGTGGCCGCCTTTTTACGTAAGGAGTCGCTTTGATGGACAAGGCCGCATCCGCCGGTCATTCGGACCGTTGCCGCATCGTCGTCGATACCTGCTGCGACTTTAGCCCCGAGGTCGCCGCGAACCTCGATGTCGATATCTTGGGTTTCCCCTTCATTATCGATGGCGAGGAGCGCACGGATGACATCTGGTCGAGCATCACACCCAAGGAGTTCTACGATCGCATGCGCGCCGGTGCCCGCGTGTCCACCTCGGCTGTGTCGCTCGGTCGCTATATCGAGTTCTTTACCGAGTGCGCCAAAGAGGGTACGCCCACGGTCTACCTGTGCTTTACCTCGGCGCTGTCGTCGAGCTACAACTCCGCGTGCCAGGCGGCGGACGCCGTGCGCGCCGAGTATCCCAACTTTGAGCTGTACGTGGTCGACAACGCCCTGCCCTGCGCGACCGGCGAGCTCTTGGCGCTCGAGGCCGTCCGTCAACGCTCGGCGGGACTTACCGCCAAGCAGCTGGTCGACTGGGCAAACGAGGCCAAAACCTATGTCCACGGTTACTTTACGCTCGAGAGCTTTGACGCGCTGGCTGCCGGCGGCCGCATTCCGCCCGCGGCGGCACAGCTCACGGCAAAGCTCGACGTCAAACCCGAGCTGTCCTACGACCTGGCCGGCTCGCTGTCGCTGATCGGCGTCAACCGCGGTCGCAAGAAGGCGCTCAAGTCCATTCTCAAGTCGTTCCGCGAGAACTATGTGCCCGATCGCACCATGCCCATCGCCATTATGACGGCCGATGCCGAAAAGGACGGCGACTGGCTCGAAGCCGCCATCCGCAAGGAGGAGGGCTGCGCCGACGTCACGATCATTCGCAGCTCCGTCGGTCCTACCATCGGCTCGCACGTGGGCCCCGGCATGGTGGCCTGCGCGTTTTGGGGTAAGAACCGCGCCGACAAGGCGTCGCTTTCCGACCGCATCGCCCGCCGCGTGCGCGGTCAGTAGGCAAGTAACGCGGCCGTAATCGATCCCAACTCACAGCCCAAACGCTGGCACCGAGTATTCAACCTGGTAATAACACCCAACCCAAAAGGAAAGGCTTCATGGCAAACAAGCTCTCTGTCGCATTTATCGGCACCGGAATCATGGGTGCCCCCATCGCCGGCCACATTCTGGACGCCGGCTATCCCGTCACGGTCAACAACCGCACTAAGTCCAAGGCGGCGGCGCTTATCGAGCGCGGTGCCGTCTGGGCCGATACGCCGGCAGATGCCGTGGCGAACGCCGACGTCGTCTTTACCATGGTGGGCTATCCCTCCGAGGTCGAGGAGCTCTACCTGGCGGGCGACGGCCTGCTCGCGTGCACCAAGCCGGGCGCGGTGCTGATCGACCTCACCACGAGCTCCCCCGAGCTGGCGCGCGACATTGCCGAGGCCGCCCAGGTTTCCGGCCGCATGGCGTTTGACTGCCCCGTCACCGGCGGCGAGTCTGGTGCTATCGCCGGCACGCTCACGGCTATCGTGGGCGCCACCGAGAACGACATCGCGCCGGTCCGCGATATCCTTGCCACCTTTGCGGCCAACATCTGCTGCTTCGACGGCGCTGGCAAGGGCCAGGCTGCCAAGCTCGCCAACCAGGTGTCGCTGGGCGCCTGCATGGTCGGCATGGCCGACGCCATGGCATTTGCCGAGCTGAGCGGCCTTGACCTGGAGAAGACCCGCCAGATGATCCTGGGCGGCACCGGCAAGTCCGGCGCCATGGAGAGCCTGGCCCCCAAGGCGCTCAACGGCGACTACAAGCCCGGCTTTATGGTCGAGCACTTCATTAAGGACCTGCGTCTGGCGCTCGCCTACGCCGATGACCGCGAGCTCGCGCTGCCCGGCGCCGACGTGGCCTTTACGCTCTACGACATGCTTGACGCCATCGGTGGCGCCAAGCTGGGCACCCAGGCCATCACGGTCCTCTACAAGGAGGAGGCCGACGCCATCGCCGCCGGTCTGGACTGGTCGCAGTATCGCCCCGAGGAGCACGGTGCCCACGAGGACGGTTGCGGTTGCGGCGAGCACGGCGACGACCATGAGTGCGGTTGCGGCCACCATCACGGCGAGGACCACGAGTGCTGCGGCGGCCACGGCCATGATGACGGCCACGAGTGCTGCTGCGGCCACCATCACGAGGAGTAGCGCCCATGAGCTGGACGTTCGTGGTGCTTGCGCTGGTGCTCTTTCTCTTTGCGATCTACATCGGCTTTTTGTGCGGTCAGTGGGCGTGCGAAAAGCGCGTCATCACCAAGCGCGACTACTGGATTGCCAACTTTGCGGGAGCGGCGGCAGTCGTCCTGCTGACCTGGGTGTTCTCGCTGTTCCCCCTGGTGCAGTTTGCGCCGATCGGCTGGCTCGGCGGCTTTATCGCAGGCCTTAAGATGAGCTTTGGCGAGTCCGTCGGTCCGTGGCGCAAGCACGACGAGGTCTTTAACGTCAACAAGGCTCATCGCGCCGCCGCCGACGCGGGCGACGCCGAGGAGCGCCGCCGCGCACGTCGCAATGGCGCGGCCGACCGACAGCTCATCTCGGTCACCGATGACAGCAAGGGTGCTGGCAAGCACGCTAAGAAATAGTAAGAAGAGGTAACTATGGCAGAAAACAAAGACGAACAGCTCACCGACGAGGAGCTGGCACAGCTCCAGCTGGCAGAGGAGAACGAGAACGCCGTCGACCGTCTGGTCCAGGAGCTCGGCTGCCCCACGCGCCGCATCCGCCAGTTTGCCGCCCGCGTGCTGCACCTGCTTGCCGAGCGCGATCCGCAGCGCGTCGAGCCCTGCGTACCCGCGCTGATCGAGGCGCTCGACCGCCCCGAGGCGCAGACCCGCTGGGAGGCCCTCGATGCCCTGACGGCGCTCGCCACCACCTGCCCCGAGCAGCTGGGCGATGCCTTTGAGGGCGCCGAGACCGCACTGTTCGACGAGATCTCCTCCACGCTGCGCTATGCCGCCTTCCGCCTGCTGTGCGTGTGGGGTGCCACGAGCATCGAGCGTTCGCGCGAAGCTTGGCCCATCCTGGACGAGGCCATCCAGTGCTACCACGGCGACCTTGAGTATCGCGACATGCTCGGTTGCCTGTACGAGTTTTGCCAGGGCGAGATCGACGCCGAGGTCGCCGAGAAGCTCGCGCTGCGCCTTAAGTTCGATGCCGAGAACGGCAAGGGCAGCTATCTCAAGGCCCGTTCGAGCGAGATTTGCGAAATGCTTGTTAAACGTTTTGGCCTGGATCTCTCCAAAAAGAAGAAGCGTGCTAGCGTTAAAAAATCTGACGACGCCGAAGACGAGGAGTAACAGATTATGGCGCACGATGTAGTCCTGATTCCCGGTGACGGTATCGGTCCCGAGATCACGCAGGCCATGCGCCGCGTGGTCGAGGCCACCGGTGTCCAGATTAACTGGAATGTCCAGGAGGCCGGTGCCGGCGTCATGGACGAGTTTGGTACGCCGCTGCCCCAGCACGTCCTCGATGCGGTCGCCGAGACCAAGGTTGCCATCAAGGGCCCCATCACCACGCCGGTCGGTACGGGCTTCCGCAGCGTCAATGTTGCCCTGCGTAAGCACTTCGACCTGTACGCCTGCGTGCGCCCCTGCCTGTCGCAGCCGGGCGACGGCTCGCGCTTCCGCGACGTCGACCTGGTCATCGTGCGCGAGAACACCGAGGACCTCTACGCCGGTATCGAGTTCGATGAGGGCGCTGCCGAGGTCGAGGAGCTTTCGCAGCTCGTCGAGCGCTCGGGTCAGAAGACCTTCGCCGCGGATTCCGCCATCTCGATCAAGCCCATCTCCATCGCCAAGAGCCGCCGCATTGTGGAGTACGCCTTTGAGTACGCCCGCCGTTGCGGCCGCAAAAAGGTGACGGCCGTGCACAAGGCCAATATCATGAAGGCGACCGACGGCCTGTTCCTGCGCGTTGCGCGCGAGGTGGCCGCGGGCTATCCCGATATCGAGTTCAACGACAAGATCGTCGACGCCACCTGCATGGGCCTGGTCCAGAACCCCAATGACTTCGATGTGCTGGTGCTGCCCAACCTGTACGGCGACATCGTGAGCGACCTGTGCGCCGGCCTGGTGGGCGGCTTAGGGATGGCCCCCGGCTCCAACATCGGTGCCGACTGCGCCATCTTTGAGGCCACGCACGGCTCCGCGCCCGATATCGCTGGTCAGGATATCGCCAACCCCACGGCCGAGATTCTCTCTGCCGCGATGATGCTCGATCACCTAGGCGAGAACGACGCGGCCAATCGCATTCGTGCCGCCGTCTCTGCCACGCTCGACGAGGGCGAGCAGGTTACCGGCGACGTGCGTCGTGCCCAGACCGGCTCCGTTGAGGGTGCCGTGGGCACGCAGGCCTTTGCCGATGCCGTTATCGCGCACCTGGTCTAAGGCATGCAGGCTGCAAACGCCTAAATAGTACTTAAGTGTTTGCGTATAACCTAAGAATGAATACGCCCGGCGCTCCGTCGGGCGTATTCTATTGCGGACTATGTTTCCTAACAAGGAGTAACTGATATGGGTCTGATTCAAAAGAAGGACGAGAAGGACGAGATCGACGGCATCCAGATCATCGAGCGCGGCGAAGGCCCCGACGGTGATGAGGACGAGAAGATCGACCTGGTCGCCGGCACGTCTGCCGAGCACATTGCTGCCGGCACGACCGCCGAGGAGGAGGACGCTCGCCTGGAGGCAAAGATCGCCGCGGACGCCGCCGACGAGAACCTCATGCCCGAGGAGCAAGACGAGGACGACTCCGACGCGGACGACCATGCATCCAAGCACAAGAAGACGATGATTGCCGCCTTTGTGGTCGCCATCGTGATTGCTGCGGTGGTCGGCTTCTTTATTGGCAATGGCGGCTTTGGCGGCAAGGGTGTCGGCTCGTCGACCCTCACCGAGGACCAGCTCGATTCGACCGTGGCAAGCTATAGCTACAACGGCAAGAAGAGCGATATCACCGCGCGCGAGGCTATCGAGAGCCAGTACAGCCTCGACACCGTCAAGGATAGCGATGGCAACTACACCGCTCCGTCTGCCGACGTTATCCTGTCCTACGTGCGCAACAAGATCCTGCTGGACGCTGCCGAGGACGAGGGCATTACCGTTTCTTCCAAGGAAATGAAGCAGTACGCCGAGGATTCCATCGGCACCTCCGACTACAAGACCATGGCCACGCAGTACGGGGTGTCCAAGGACCAGGCCAAGCAGATTGTCCGCCAGTCCGCGACGCTGCAGAAGCTCTACAAGAAGAAGGTCGGCGACAGTTCCGCAAGCATGCCAACCGCTCCGACCGAGCCTTCTGACGGCAACGAGGACACCGCGAGCAAGGATTACGCCGATTACATCATCAACCTTGCCGGTGACGAGTGGGATAGCTCGAAGGGCACCTGGAAGGACGAGAACAGCACCTACGCTAAGGCCTTCGCTAACGATGCCTTTACCGCCGATAGCGCAACCTATAAGCAGGCCATGACCGCCTATTACACCGCCTACCAGCAGTACTCTTCGCAGGCCTCGAGCGCCAGCTCCAAGTGGACCGAGTATGCTAACGGCCTCTACGCCAAGGCAAACATCAGCATCTACGGCCTGTTTGCGTAAGATCTGTCTGCACTACTGCGCGCTAACCGATCTACCTGATTAAGCCCGCTAGAACGACAACGTTCTAGCGGGCATTTTGTTACCGAAACCACTAGGATAGGACTTGCGCCCGCGCAAGTGCTTCATCGGGTATCCTCAATTCATCCGGGAAAACGGCCGTAAACGATTGCAAATAACCGGTGAACGGTCGAAAACTACCGTTCACCGATAATATCGAAACTGGTTCTTACTGGTATTAAGTCAAAAAGACCAATTCGCAAATCTTCACAATGACCTGCAATTTTTCTACACGCCATTTTTAGCCACCCTGCGTTGTTTAGACACAGAAAAGGTTCCGATCTTTCGTCAAAGTATTTCGATACTGTTTCAAAACCGCAGGTAGAAGTGTTAACGAGCGGTAAACGGTCGATTTTTTACCGTGAACGGTGCAAAAACGTTTTACTGTTTGAATCAACGAAAGCAACCTCTTCTGTGGTGATATAGTGACAACAACACGTCACGTGGTTACTACCAGTTGAGAGACCACTGGTTCTCAAAGAACGCTTTCCAAGAAGCTTTAAGGGCGATTGCCCGTTGGCTTCCGAAAACTATCGGACTCAGATCGTACACACCTTCGGAAGGGAAATTTGAATGGTTGGCTTTATTCTTACCGGTCATGGACAGTTCGCACCCGGCCTCGCAAGCGCTATCGCTATGGTCGCTGGCGACCAGCCCGCTTTTACCGTCGTTCCTTTTGAGGGCGACCAGGCTGCTTCCTACGGTGAGGATCTCCGCGCCGCTATTACCGCCATGCGCGAGGAGTGCGATGGCGTGCTCGTCTTTACCGACCTGCTTGGTGGTACCCCGTTCAACCAGGCAATGATGATTGCCCAGGATGTCGACAACGTTGAGGTCCTGACCGGCACCAACCTTCCCATGGTTATTGAGCTTCTGTTCCTCCGCGGCAACGCCACGCTCGCCGAACTTGGCGAGCAGGCCGTGACCGTTGGCCAGACGGGCATCACCGCCCAGACGGTCGCATCCGTTGCCGGCTCCGATGAAGAGGATATCTTCGGCGACGAGGACGGCATCTAATGGCCGATTTCGGAGCCAGCGTCCTGAGCTCTTCGGTCGCTCTATTGGGCCTGCTTGTCATCATGGGCTTGATTTACACCATCTGGTCGCAAATCAACATGAAGAAGAAGCAGAAGTACTTCAAGGAGCTGCACACGGAGCTCAAGCCGGGTCAGGAGGTTCTTTTCGCCGGCGGTATCTACGGAACCGTCAAAGGCATCGAAGGCGAGAAGGTCCAGATCAAAGTCCGATCCGGCGCCGTTGTAGATGTTTCGCGTTACGCGATTCAGGAGATCAAGTAACTGTCGTCAGCAATCAACGAAAGGAAGCTGATCAACATGGCAGAACCCAACATTCTTCTTACCCGCATCGATAACCGACTGGTTCATGGTCAGGTCGCTACCCAGTGGAACTCCACCCTGGGCTCCAACCTTATCCTCGTCGCCAACGACGATGTGTCGACCAACACCATGCGCCAGAACCTCATGAAGATGGCCGCTCCCGCCGGCGTCGCTACGCGTTTCTTCTCCCTGCAGAAGACCATCGACGTCATCGGCAAGGCGAGCCCGCGCCAGAAGATCTTCATCGTGGCCGAAACACCGGAAGACGTGCTTACGCTCGTCAAGGGCGGTGTGCCTATAAAGAAGGTAAACATCGGCAACATGCACATGTCGGAAGGAAAGCGCCAAGTCGCCACCTCCGTCGCAGTTAACGACGAGGATGTCGCTGCGTTTAAAGAGCTGCAGGAATTGGGGGTGGAGTTGGAGATCAGGCGCGTTCCGAGCACGCCTGTTGAGGACACGAGCAAGCTCTTCTCGTAGTCTTCGTGATCCACGTTGTCAGGAGTGAAACCCTGACACTCTGTACGTGAAATCCAAAGTGCGTACATACATTTTGAAAGGAGGAGCAAGATGGAATACTCGATCATCCAGGTCGCTCTGGTCTTCATCGTCACGTTCGTCGCGGCAATCGACCAGTTCAACTTCCTCGAGTCTCTCTATCAGCCCATCGTCACCGGCGCCGTCATCGGTCTTATCCTTGGCGACCTCAACACCGGTCTTCTCGTGGGTGGTACTTATCAGCTCATGACGATCGGCAACATGCCGATCGGAGGCGCTCAGCCGCCTAACGCCGTCATCGGCGGCATCATGGCAGCCATTCTCGCTATCGCTACGGGCCTCGAGCCCAACGCGGCAGTCGGCCTTGCCATTCCGTTCGCTCTGCTTGGTCAGCTCGGCGTTACCCTGGTCTTCACGCTTATGTCGCCGCTCATGTCCTCTGCGGACAACATGGCTCACAACGCTGACACCAAGGGTATCGAGCGTCTGAACTACTTCGCCATGGCTCTGCTCGGCCTGATCTTCGCCGTCGTCGTCACCCTGTTCTTCATCGCTGGCGCCACCATCGGTCAGACCATCGCTTCCGCCATCCCGACTTGGCTGCAGACCGGTCTTTCCGCTGCAGGCGGCATGATGCGCTTCGTCGGCTTCGCCGTCCTGCTCAAGGTTATGATGAACCGCGATATGTGGGGCTTCTTCCTCATGGGCTTTGGCCTCGCGCTCATCACCGTTGCCAACGATTCTCTGGCAACCCCTGCTCTGCTCATCCTCGCTCTCATCGGCTTCGGCATCGCTTTCTGGGACTTCCAGCAGCAGACCGAGCTGAAGGGTGCAGCTGTTTCTGACGGAGGTGACTTCGAAGATGGCATCTAATGAGTATGTGATCCCGGAGCACTACGAGGATCTCACTCCTGCTCCGCAGCTCGACCAGAAGACCCTCAACAAGATGGCTTGGCGTTCCTGCTTCCTGCAGGCCTCGTTCAACTACGAGCGTATGCAGGCCGCTGGTTGGCTCTACTCCATCATCCCCGGTCTGGAGAAGATCCACACCAACAAGAACGACCTCGCGGCTTCCATGAGCCACAACCTGGAGTTCTTCAACACTCACCCGTTCCTCGTCACCTTTGTTATGGGCATCGTGCTTTCGCTCGAGCAGAACAAGGTTGACATCCCCACGATTCGCGCCGTCCGCGTCGCCGCAATGGGCCCGCTCGGTGGTATCGGTGACGCCCTGTTCTGGCTGACGCTCGTGCCTATCACGGCCGGCATCACCTCCAACATGGCCATCAACGGCAACGCCGCTGCGCCGATCATCTTCCTGGTGATCTTCAACGTCGTCCAGTTCGCACTGCGCTTCTGGCTCATGAACTGGTCCTACAAGCTTGGCACCAGCGCTATTGACGCTCTGACCGCCAACATGCAGGCCTTCACGCGTGCCGCTTCCATCATGGGCGTCTTCGTCGTCGGTTGCCTGGTCGTCACCATGGGTGGCACCCAGATCAACCTCCAGATCCCCAACGGCACCACCCGTGGCCTTGCCCCTACTACCGTGATCGTCTCCGAGAAGGAGGCCGAGAACTTCACCGGTATGGAGGGCATCGATACCGAGACCGCTGAGGCCGGTACCATCGCCATGACCGATGAGGACGGCAACGCCCTCACCGCCGTCGATGCCGACGGCAACGAGGTCAAGTGCGGCGTCGCCGATCTGGGCAACGGCATGGAGTCCGTGACCTACGCTACCGTCACCGAGGATCCGGTCAACTTCTCTGTTGCCGACACCCTCAACACCATCGTCCCGAAGCTCGTTCCGCTTATGCTTACGCTGCTGCTTTACTACATGTTCGCTAAGCACAGCTGGACCCCGACCAAGGGCATTCTGCTGCTCTTCGTCCTGGGCATCCTGGGCGCTGGCCCGCTTGGTCTCTGGCCGAGCATCTGGTAAGGCTCTAGCTTGAGGGGTGTGTCCCTACGCGGCTCACACCCCGACCCCTTAAGCCATGTGTATGTTAAAAGCCGCGTGCTCGAAAGAGCGCGCGGCTTTTGTTTTCTTGTTGATTCGGGTGTGGCAGACAGATAATGCATAACACCCTAGGTGGTTAGCCGAATTCGAGCAAAAGGGAGGATAGGATGGCGATCGGAGCGCGTAAGCAACCGCTGTACGATCAGCTGGTCGATATTCTGACCGAAAAGATTGACCATGAATATCGCGCCGGTGACATGATTCCTTCCGAGCGCGAACTTTCGGAGCGCTATGGTCTCTCGCGCACTACGGTACGCCTGGCTCTGCAGGAACTGGAGCGTTTAGGACTGGTGGTTCGGCAGCACGGTCGCGGTACCTTTGTGACCGACCGTTCGGCAAAGGCAACCAATCTTATGCAGTCCTACAGCTTTACCGAGCAGATGCGCGCGATGGGTCGTGTCCCTGAGACCACGATTCTCGAGTTTTGCGAGATGGAGGCCGATAAGAATCTGGCCGAGCATATGGGATTGCGTATCGGTGATCGCATTTTTAAGCTCAAGCGCCTTCGTTCTGCCGACAACATGCCCATGATGGTCGAACGCAGCTATCTACCGGTTCGTCAATTTCTATCCCTAAAGCGACCGCTGCTGGAGCGTAAGCCGCTTTACGATGTGATTGAGCAAGACTTTCAGCAAAAGATACGCGTGGCCGAAGAGGAGTTCTATGCGAGCATAGCCCGTCCCACCGATGCCCACCTTTTGGAAATTGTCGAGGGCTCGCCTGTGCTCGATTTGGTTAGGACTACGTATAACGAGTCAAACGAGGTTGTGGAGTATACGCTCTCGGTTGCTCGTGCCGATCAGTTTAAATACAAGGTTTACCACCAGCGTAGCGACTAGTGTCTGCACCGTTTCCATATGATGATTGTTTGTATTTAACTGGTTACTACCAGATAACCAACCGAAGTGTATAATTGCACGTCAGAGGATTACTTCTAGAGAGAGGTATTAGAAATGTTCGAGAAGAGTGTCGAGGAGCTCACCGAGCTCGGCGCCCAGATCACCACGGCCGAGATTGCTCAGCAGCCCGAGCTTTGGCGTGATACGCTCAACATCTATCGCGAGAACAAGGAGGCCATCGAGGCCTTCCTGGCCGAGGCTCGCGCTATGGGCGAAGGCCGTCTGTCCGTTGTCTTCACCGGTGCCGGTACGTCCGACTACGTTGGCGATACCTGCGCCCCGTATCTGCGTCACGCTGGCAACACTGATCTCTACGACTTTAAGCCCATCGCCACGACCGACATCGTGAGCGCACCGCGCGACTTCCTGCGCGCCGAGGATCCCACGCTCGTGGTTTCCTTTGCCCGCTCTGGCAACAGCCCCGAGAGCCTTGCCGCCGTTGCCGTTGCCAAGGAGCTCGTCCACAACGTCAAGTTCCTCAACATCACCTGCGCTCCCGAGGGTAAGCTCGCCGTCGAGTCCGCTGATGACCCCAATGCGCTGACGCTGCTCATCCCGCGCGCCAACGACAAGGGCTTCGCCATGACCGGTTCCTACACCTGCATGACCCTGCTCTCTACCCTCATCTTTGACGAGGCTTCCGACGAGCAGAAGGCCGAGTGGGTCGAGACCATCGCCAAGATGGGCGAGGAGGTCATCGCTCGCGAGTCCGAGGTTGCCGATTACCTGGCTGGCGACTTCAACCGCGTGACCTACTTGGGTTCCGGCTCCTTTGGCGGCCTTGCTCAGGAGAGCCAGCTCAAGATCCTCGAGCTTGCTCATGGCCTGGTTGCCACTTCCTACGACACCTCCATGGGCTATCGTCACGGACCTAAGTCCTTCGTCGACGATAAGACGCTCGTCTTCGTATTCGTGAACAACGACGCCTACACCCGTCAGTACGACATCGACATCCTCAACGAGATCGGTGGCGACAAGATCGCTCAGCATACCGTTGCCGTTCAGCAGGATGGCGCTACTGTCTACGAGGGTGAGTCCTTCACCTTTAAGGGCTATGAGGCGCTCCCCGAGGGTTACCTCGCCCTGCCGTTCGTGATGTTTGCCCAGGCCATCAGCCTGCTCAACTCCGTGCGCGTGGGCAACACGCCCGATACGCCGAGCCCCACCGGCACGGTCAACCGCGTGGTTAAGGGCGTGACGATTCACCCCTTCACCGCTTAATCGCGTCCCCCTGTAAGGGCGCCCGTCCGCTCATAACGGCGGGCGGGCGCTTTTTGTTTTTACTTGAACCGGGTATAAGTATCACCACGGTCAACTGCTTTAGAAGCAAGGAGTGCATATGAGCACGTACGCAATTAAGGCTGACAAGTTCTTCTTGCCGGCAGGTCCGCAACTGGGCGGCTATCTTATGGTCGAGGATGGCGTCTTTGGCGCCTGGCAGGCCGACGAGCCCTCTTGCGAGATTAAGGACTACACGGGATCCTGGATCGCACCGGGTATGGTCGATACTCACATCCATGGCTTCTACAACCACTCGACTACCGATAACGACCCCGAGGGCATCGATATCAGCTCGACCGAGCTCGCCCGTCGCGGTACCACCAGCTGGCTGCCCACGACGTTCACCGATGGCGTCGAGCAGATCAAGGACGCCTGCGCCGCCATCGCCCAGGCTGACGAAGGCCGCGGCCCCGACTTCTGCGGTGCTCACATTCAGGGCATCTACTTGGAGGGCCCCTTCTTTACCATGAAGCACGTGGGCGCGCAGAACCCCGCTTATCTTATCGATCCCTCCGAGGAGGTCTTTGATCAGTGGCAGGAGGCTGCGGGCGGTCGCATCGTTAAGAGCGCCATGGCGGCCGAGCGCGACGGTGCCGCTGCTTATGCGGCTGCTCTGAACGCCAAGGGTGTGGTGACCAGCATCGGTCACTCCGACGCCACCTACGATGAGTGCATCGCCGCCATCAACGCCGGTGCCAGCTGCTTTACGCATACCTATAACGGCCAGCGCGGGCTGCATCACCGTGAGCCCGGTGTCGTGGGTGCTGCTATGTCCACGTCCGAGACCTACGCCGAGATCATCTGTGACGGCAAGCACGTAAACCCTGCCGCCATCAAGGCGCTGCTGCAGGCCAAGGGCTGGCAGCACACGGTACTCATCACCGACTGCCTGGGCTGCGGCGGCATGCCCGAGGGCAGCTACACCAGCGGCGGCATGGACGTCATCATGAAGGACAACCTGTGCTGGCTCGCCGATGGCAAGAGCATTGCCGGTTCGGTGCTCACGCTTGCCCAGGGCGTCAAGAACATCGTCGACTGGGGCATCGCCAGCGCCGATATCGCCATTCGCATGGCAACCGAGGTGCCGGCACGCTCCGCGCACATCGAGGATAAGTGCGGCAGCATCATGCCGGGTCGCGACGCCGACTTTGTCGTGTTCGACCATGAGCTCACCCTCGTCGAGACGTATGTTGGCGGCCAGAGCGTCGGCAACGCCTTTACCGAGTAACGAAAGAAAAAGACGGCGGGCCCGAATCTGCTCGGACCCGCCGTACGGGTTAAACGCTCAACAGCACCTTTACAGTTACAGCTTGCTAGCGATTTTCTTTGCCGTACGCTTAACGCCGGCCACCAGGCCTCCTGCAGGATGCTCCTTCTCGTATGCTAGGCGCTTCTCGCGCTTGGCGTACTCTTCGACGATGATGTCTCCATACTCGTCTTCGATCTTTTCGAAGAAGTCGACGGCACCCTTAATTTCCTCAGCGGTCGGGTGCCCCTTTTGGACACCGCCGGTGAGTTTGAACGGCCCCCACGTATCAAAGCCGGGGCAGCCGTAGACACCCATAAAGATGGCCTGCCTCATGCGGCAGATGCCATCGATATCCTTGCCGTACCACTTGTTTTTGCCACCGTAGGTCATAAGGCCAAACACCTTGTCCTGCGGCTGCAGCACGTTAGTGAGCACGCGCGCCATATCTTTGTCGATCTCGGAGTAATAAATGCCCGTGGCGACGCCGATCAGATGGTATTCGTGCAGGTCGGGGTACTCGTTTTTACCGAGCGCCTTGACGTCGAGGGTATCGATTTCGGGGTGCGCCTCAACGATGGCGTCCACGAGCTTTTTCGTATTGCCGTGGTGGCGTGAGGCATAGAGGATGATGGTTCGCATAAGAACGCCTTTCAGCTGTAATTGCATCAATGTCTATATGGTACCCCGTTGCATGGCTGGGATACCGGACACATCGATGAGCGTGCGGGTTTGTCCTTTGGTCAGGGCCGAGACGGGTACTTGCGAGCAAAAAGCAGTTGTTCGAAAGGATGGGCAATGGAATACGCTCTCTCCAACGATTCGATTTCTATTAAGGTGTCTACGGCCGGCGGCTCGTTTACCTCGATTGAGGCCGACGGTCGCGAGTATCTGTGGCAGGGTGATCCCACCGTGTGGTCCGGCCAGGCGCCGATTTGCTTCCCGATTTGCGGAGGCTTGCGCGACAACAGCGCCATGACGTTTGCCGGGCATCATGTAAAGCTCGCTCGCCACGGCTTTGCGCGCAAGCAGGAGTGGAAGCTGCTGAGCCAAGGTGAGAACGAGTTGGCTATGTGCCTGGCTTCGGAGGATAACGCCGCGCTGCTGAGCGATTATCCGTATCCGTTTAGGCTCGTCGCCCGTTATACGCTCGAGGACAGCGCCGTGCGAGTCTCCTATGAGGTGACCAACGAGGGAACCGAGGACATGCCGTTCTTTATCGGTGGGCATCCCGGCTTTAGGTGCCCGCTCGATGAGGGCGAGGCCTATACGGACTACGAGTTGCGCTTTGAGAAGGATGAGGCTGCGGAGCTCTGCACCGCCGTTCCTTCGACTGGCTTGATTGATGTGGACAGGCGCTCCAAGAACCCCATGGTGGGAAAGACGCTGCCCCTGTCGCACGAGCTCTTCGATTTTGCGGAGACCATCTTTGACGTACTCGAGAGTCGTCAGGTCACGCTTTCCAAGAAGGGGGAGGACAAGGGCGTCCGCCTGAGCTTTGAGGGCTTTCCGTACCTCATTGTGTGGAGTAAGCCCGAGGGCGATTTTGTGGCAGTTGAACCCTGGGGCGGCCTCTCGACCTGCTCCGATGAGGACGACGTACTTGAGCATAAGCGCGGCTGCCTTGTCGCCAAGCCCAAGGAGACCATCGTTCGCTCGTTCACGATTGAGATTCTGTAATTCCGTTTTGTCGACTCGTATCGCGAGGCACAAGGAGCCTGCGAGATAAGGAGCTAAAAATGATCCTCACCGTTACGATGAACCCGTCTGTCGATACGCGCTATCAGCTCGATGAGCTCATTATCGACGACGTTAACCGTGTGACGCCCGAAAAGACCGCCGGCGGCAAGGGCCTCAACGTGGCCCGTGTGTTGGGCCAGCTGGGCGACGACGTTGTGGCAACCGGTCTGCTCGGCGGCCACATGGGCGCCTACATGGCCGAGCTCATGGACGCCAACGGTATTAACAACGACTTTGTGCCCATCAAGGGCGAGACCCGCATCTGCCTCAATATCCTTCATGCCGGCAACCAGACCGAGCTGCTCGAGAGCGGCCCGACAATTGCCCCCGAGGAGCTCGATGCCTTTACCGCCAAGTTTACCGAGCTTGCGAGCAAGGCCGCTGTCGTTACCATTTCGGGTTCGCTGCCCCGCGGTGTCGAGGCGGACTACTATGCCAAGATCACGGGCATTGCCGAGAACGCCGGCGCCAAGGTGTTGCTCGATACCTCGGGTGCTTCGCTCGAGGCTGCGCTCAAGTCTGAGGTCAAGCCCGAGCTGGTCAAGCCTAACCTGACCGAGATTAACGGCCTTTTGGGCACGAGCTTTACCACCGACGATGTGGACGAGCTCCGCGCCGCGCTCGCCTCGGATGCTCGCTTCTCCGATATTCCCTGGGTCGTCGTATCCATGGGCGCTGCCGGCTCCGTTGGCTTCCATAACGGCCGTGCATTCCGCGCCAAGACCCCCGATATCCCCGCCGTTAACGCTACGGGCTCTGGCGACTCCACTATCGCGGGCTTCGCGCACGCCATCGCAGCCGGCGCGGATGACGAGACGGTGCTGCGTACCGCCAACACCTGCGGCAAGCTCAACGCCATGGATCCCATGACTGGCCACTTGGTTATGGATCGTTGGGACGAGGTCTACAACGGCGTTGTCGTGACCGAGCTGTAAGAGCTTGTGCCGCGGCCCCGGTATCGGTTGCTTGCCTGTGGTTAGAGCCGATGACAAGTGCGGTAGCATTATGCCGGGGCGCGACGCCGACTTTGTCGTGTTCAATCCCGACCTTAGCCTGGTCGAGACGTATGTGGGTGGCAACAGCGTCGGTAACGTGTTTGCCGAGTAGCCGCCAAAGAAACGATCCGAGAGGGGATTTAGATGATTTACGGTGCACTGGGCGATATCGAGGAATACCGCGGAATGCTCAAGGGCCTCGACGTGCTGATTGACTGGCTCGAGGAGAACGACCCGGCGGAGCTCGAGGTCGGCAGCCATCCGATTCTGGGCGACAAGGTCTTTGCGAACGTCATGGCTCCCACGACGCGTCCCGAGGCCGAGGCTCACTACGAGACGCATCAGCGCTATCACGACTTGCAGATTGACGTCGAGGGTCGTGAGGCCTTTAAGGTTGCCACGGGCAGCCTGACGCTGGTCCAGGAGTTTGACGAGAAGGACGACTACGACCTGGTCGATTCCGACGCCTCGATCGCCGGCGATCTTGCCGACGACAAATTCGCGCTGTTCGTTGCCGGCGAGCCCCACATGCCCACGCTCGAGTTCCCGGGAGATGGCGCACAGCCGGTCAAGAAGATCTGCTTTAAGTTGCTTGCCGACGCTTACTGGGAGGAGTAACGCGCTGCTCGTCTGAGCTGCTCGTCTGATGGCGTGATTCCATTGAGGAGCGCGCTTGGGCCCCGCTGATCGCGGTTCCTTTGGGGATTGCGGTTGGCGGGGCTTTTTGTTGAGTAGGGGAGTTGCCGGCGGCGTTGTGCTTGGATTGGCGGATGTGCGCCCGAAATCGGCAACAAAAAAGCCGCCCGAAGGCGGCTATCTTGTGCAATGGAGCCAGCGACCGGGCTCGAACCGGTGACCCCCGCTTTACGAGAGCGGTGCTCTACCAACTGAGCTACGCTGGCGGCCATGTGATGACGCAACTGAGACGTCAACGGCTGTTTATGATACGGGACATCGCACATCCGCGCAAGTGTTCTGACGGCTTTTCTCACTTTAAATGCACTAATATTAGAGGCGTGATGTCTGCAGTGCCCATTTGGTACTTGACCTGCTGTTGAGTTGGTGGCCGACGTCCCGCTCGTATGGGTCTCAAACAGAATGGGGCAGCCATGGCTCAACCCAAGATCCTTCTCACGCGTATCGATGACCGTTTCATTTACGGGCAAGACGTTGAGCTGTGGAACGAAGCCGTGGGTTCCAATCTTGTCTTAATCGTCAACGATGAGATCGCGGCGGATTCGCGCCAATGGGCACCCATGAGGGTGGCGGCGCCAGAAGGCGTTTGGACGCGGTTTTTCTCGGTGCAAAAGGCCATCGACGTCATACATTCTGCAACGCCGCGTCAATGGATTCTGATCATGGTGGCCTCACCCACGGATGCACTCGCGCTGGTTAAGGGCGGTGTGCCAATAACCAAGATCAGCATCGGCCATATGCGGGCGAGGGAGGGCAAGCGCTCTGCAACGCCTGCCATTGCCGTAGACGATACGGACATTGCCGCCTTCAAAGAGTTGCAAAAGCTCGGCATAGAGCTAGAAATCCGTTATCTCCCCAGTTCCGCCCCCGACCCCATTGGCAATCTGTTCAACTGATCCCTTGGGGACGGAGGAAAACGGATCATTTTGCCCTTGCGAGGGATGCGCGCGATGCCGCCTGTCAAAAACTATGCCCATTTACTACGTTTGATTGGCTATCGTCGAGCATGTTGAATTTGAGATAAACAAAACCGCAGGTATACTGCTCACAAATGTAACAAAAACCGGTGCATGGTCGAGCATCCCGGGCTAAACGTAGTAAATGGGCATAGTTTTGATATGTCACTCATACAGTCACAGAAAAAACGAGCCTAAAAGATGAAAAAGCGCCCGTCGGCGGTGGTGCCGGCGGGCGCTGCTGTGCGATATGTTGCGTTATGGGCTTAGTGCCTCATAAAGTGGTATTCGATCACATTGCTGTAGGGGTGACCCGGGCCCACAATGCCCTGTGGGAACAGCGGCTGGTGTGGTGTGTCGGGGTACATCTCGGCCTCGAGGGCAAAGCCAGCGCCCCAGCCGTAGTTGGCATCGTCCTTGGCGTGCTCGTCGCCCAGCCAGTTGCCGGTGTAGAGCTGCACGCCCGGGGCGGTGGTGTAGTAGTCCAGCTCACGACCGGTCCACATCTCCTCGACGTGCATCGCGCGGCGCAGATTACGTCCGTACTGATAGCCATCGATGCACAGGCAGTGGTCGTAGCCACGGGCCTGCTTAATCTGCGGATCGTCGGCCTCCATGCCAGGCGCGACGGGGCGCAACTCGCGAAAGTCAAACGGAGTTCCCTCGACTGGAGCAATCTCGCCGGTGGGGATGCTCTGCTCGTTGATGGGCAGGTAGTGGGCAGCGTTGGCAACAAAGAAGTGCTCACAGTCCATGCCGGCGTTATGACCGGCAAGGTTAAAGTACGTGTGGTTGGTCATGGACACGTAGGTGGCGCGGTCGCTCTCGCAGCCATACTCGATACGGAAACGTCCGGTGCGTGTAACGGTAAACACGGCCGTAAAGGTGCGGTTGCCGGGGAGACCCAGCTCGCCATCCTCAAGCGAGGTGGTCATGCGCACGGCGTTGTGGACCTCGTCGAGCTCAACATCCCACACGCGCTTGTGCAGGCCGTGCTCAAGATCGCTGTGCAGGTTGTTGACACCTTCGTTGGCCGGCATATGCCAGTCCGTGCCGGCGATGGTGATCGTGGCGCCCGCGATGCGGTTTGCCACGGGGCCGATGGTCGCGCCAAAGCAGGCGGGGTTGTCAAAGTAATCCTCGAGCTTATCGAAGCCCAGCACCACATCACGCACGTTGCCGGGGATGTCGGGCACGTCGATGCCCAGCACGGTGGCGCCATAGTCCATAATGCGAACGCAGATCTCGGGCCCGTTGAGGGTGTAGCGATGAACGGGGGTACCGCACGGCGCGGTGCCGAAAAGCTCGGAAGTGATCATTTAGTTCCTAACATCGAGGTATTTCGGACAAACTGTAGCGCGAACAGGCAAGATTATCACTACACCCCACTAAAGCAGGGGGTATTTTTCTCAAAAAAGTGATGATTAGGGCTGCGTGGGCGTTCATTTTTGACGCGTACGAGTCTGATACAATTTGTTCGTTACTGTTTGAATGATATGCGCGCAGAGAACGGCGAGGATTCATCGTGATTAAGGCAGAGCGACAGGATAAGGTTCGTCAGCTGCTCGAGGAGCAGGGCACGGTCTCGGTCAAGGAGATTTCGGATGCGCTGGGCGTTTCGGACATGACGATTCGCCGCGACCTCGAAGAACTTGCGAGTCTGGGTGAGATCGAGCGCGTGCACGGCGGCGCCCGCAGTGCGCAGGGTCGTCCCCACGCTATGTTGCGCCATGAGTATTCGCACAGCGAAAAGCGCACCAAGCATGCCGAGGAAAAACTGCAGATCGCACGCCGTGCTGTGGAGCTTATCGAGGAGGGCTCTACTATCTTTTTGGGCACGGGCACCACGGTTGAGCAGATGGCCTCGATGCTGCCGACGTTTCGCCTGCGCATTGTGACCAATTCGCTTTCGGTGTTTAACCTGCTCGAGGCGCGCGAAGACTGCGAGCTGTGCCTCGTGGGCGGTATGTACCGTCGCCGCACCGCCGCTTTTGTGGGACCGACGGCCGAGGATACCCTGCGTGCGCTGGGCATCGATGCGGCGTTTATCGGCGCCAACGGCATTCTGGATGGCGACGTGTCTACGTCCAACATGGACGAGGGCCGTATCCAGCAGCTCGCTTTTAGCAAGGCCGACTCGCGCTATCTGATCGCCGACTCCAGCAAGATCGGCAAGCGCGACTTCTACACCTTCTGCCGCCTGGACAGCCTGGATGCCGTGGTGTGCGAGCCGGGTATCTCGGTCGAGGACCGCGCCGCCATCGAGGAGCACACGCAGGTCATCTGCTAGCTAACGCCGCAGACGATACTTCTGTCCTCTGCCGGCGCGGGGATTATCGCTTCACAATGACGCGCAGAATGATATGCATATGCGCTCGGGCCAGGTATTCAGCTTGTGGGCTAGACCAGGCGGGCGTAGTTCTGTGACTGATGAAAGATGTGGGCGATATAGATTGTTTCGTGCTCAAACTTGTATAGACACACGTAGTTGTTGACGGGAAACGATCGGTAATTACGTGCCGCTAGCTCTTGCATGTGCGAGAGGGGACGTAAAAGCGGCTGCTCGCGAAGCAGATCAAGCTGATATTCAAACTCAGCGACAAAATTGCCCGCTGCACGCGGATTCTTGAGGATTTGAGCAAGGTATCCGACAATACTCTCGTACTCATATCGTGCGCTTTTGAGGATTACGACGTTATAGGTCATATTTGTCTCGTATCGAAGCCGCGAAGGATTCGTAGTCGCTGTAGTCGCCTTGCGATATTTCGTCTTCTGCCAACATCATACGAGACAGCAGTTTTGCCTTGGCGATTTCTTCTTGCATGAGGCGATACTGGTCGCTGCTGATGCAGTGCATGGCCTCGTAGCCGTTCTTAGTTACGGTGACGTCGCGCTCAGACTCAACAAGCGTGGTGAATGCAGCAGTGTCCTTCATATCTCGGACGGGCACACAAGCTGACATGGGTACCTCCTTTGCGTCGGGACACAATTGTACCACGGTATGTTAAAACGTCGGCGTCGTTGGATTATCTCAATCTGTAACAGTTGGGAGTAGAAAACCGGGTTAGATGTTACAGATCGAGATATTCTGCTTCGGGCTACCCGTTTGTCTCGATCTGTAACAGGTAGGGCCGAAAACCCCTGCTAGATGTTACAGATTGAGACAAACGGCCTGTTCGGACCGAGCCAAAATAAAAAAGGCCGCATGCGAACCCGCGGAGGGATTCGCATGCGGCCGACAGGGGGTATGCGGTGGAAACTAGGCCATGAGCAGGCCGGTCTCTGCGACGTTCTTGTACCAGTACGCGCTCGCCTTGGGATAGCGCTTCTGGGTCTCAAAGTCGATGTAGAACAGACCATAGCGCTTGTTGTAGCCGTTGGTCCAGGAGAACTGATCCTGCAGCGACCACACAAAGTAGCCGTCGACGTTCACGCCGCCGTCGATTGCCTTGAGGATCCACGCGAGATGCTGGCGCATGTAGTCGATACGAGGGGCGTCGTCGATAAAGCCGTCCTCGAAGTCGTCCTTATAGCCCATGCCGTTCTCGGTGATGTAGATCTTCTTGTAGTTGGGGTAATCGTTTTTAATGCGGAGCAGCAGATCGTACAAGCCCTCAGGATAGATGATCCAGTCCCAATCGGTGGTGGGAACGCCTTCGCGCACGCATGACTCGCCCACGCCCTTGAGGAACCAGCGCGAGGAGCCCTTGTCGCCGGTGCCATTGTGGTTGATGTCGTTTTCGCCCTCGGCGGCACGCAGGAACTGGCACTTGTAGGTGTTGACGCCCAGGCAATCGTTGTAGGGGAGCGCGGCGGTCAGCGCGGCGATGTCCTCATCGCGGACGTCGAGCTCGCCGCCGGCGATATGGGCCAGCTTGGTCGCAGCCTCCATGGTGTCGGCTGCATAGTGGCCGCGGAAGGTGGCGTCGAGTACCCAGCGGTTGTTGATGACGTCGGCCATGCGAGCTGCCTCACAGTCGGCAGCGCTGTTGGGGTTGAGGGGATACTTGGGCTCCAGGTTCTGGACGATGCCGATCTCGCCCTCAAAGCCGCCCTCATGGAAGGCGACGACAGCCTTGGCGTGGGCCACCATCATGTTGTGCATGAGCTGGAAGGCCTTGTCCAAGCGATACTTCTCGCCGTGCGGCCAGTTGCCGACGATAAAGCTGCCCTCGGCGGTCGCGGGAATCTCGTTAAAGGTAAACCAGTGCTTGACCTCGGTGAACTCGGCAAAGCAGAACTTGGCGTACTCGACGAAGGCATCGATGGTCGTGCGCGTCAGGAAGCCCTCGCCGCCGTCCTGATAAAAGGCCTCGGGCGTATCGAAGTGATCGAGCGTGACATAGGGGATAACGCCGGCATTGTTGCAGGTGGCAAAGAGCTCGTGATAGAAGGCGACGCCCTCGGGGTTGATCTCGCCAGTGCCGTTGGGGAAGATGCGGCTCCAGGCGATGGAGACACGGATGCCGTTGATGCCGAAGCGCTGGCACAGGTCGATATCGACCGGATATTTGTTGTAGAAGTCGCTTGCAGGATCGGGGGAGAAGCGACCCTGAGCAGCCAGGAAATCGTCCCAGGGCACTTTGCCCTTGCCGTGTGTACGGGTCTCGCCTTCAACCTGGTAAGCAGCGGTGGCGCCGCCAAACACAAAGCCGTCGGGGAACTGCATGGGGTTGGTCATGAGTCATCCTTTCTGTGGGATACGAATAGGGAGAGGTGCCCGAACTGGGGATTCGGGCACCAACAGAGGGAGGTAACTAGTCGAGGTTCTCGCGGAGCCACTTGATGGCGCCAGCGGGGTCACGGGTAAGGTCGATATATTCCTTACCGCGCGGGGCGAGCAGCTTAATGCCCAGACGATCGGTGTCGGCCTTCATGTCGTTGTAGTAGCTACGGACCTGCGGGGCAAGCACGATAACGTCGTACTGATCCATGATGGCAGTGTGCTGACCATAGGCGCCTGCGGAGGAAGCAATATTCTCTCCGGTCTGTGCGGCACCTTCCTTGATGGCGTTGGCAAGCATGGCAGAGGTGCCGGCGCCGGCGCACAGGACGAGGACCTTCAGGCCGTCGACATCCTTCTTGGCGGATGCGTCGGCGGCAGGCTCGGGCTGATCGGCGACAGGCTTGCTGTCGGTGGCAGCGGCGGTCGTCTCGACGGAAGCGGTAGTCTGCTCGACAGCGGGCGCAGAGGCGTTGGGGGCGATGACGGCAGCACCATCGGACTCAAGACCCAGCTCGGCGGCGCGCTCGGCCTCCTGGTCGCAGAGCAGCTTATCGTATGCCTTCAAGAACGGCAGGTAGATGATGGCGTCCAGCAAGATGATGATCGCGACAAATACCAGGGCAATAAGCTGGAAGTTCGTGGTGATGAAGATGCCGATGGGGGCAGGGGTAGCCCAAGGCACCACGAAGGAGAAGCCGTTCATGCCCACGTTATCGATAAAGAACTTGGCAACACTCACGTTGACGCAGCCGGCGGCAACAAAGGGGATGAGCATGTAGGGGTTAAGGATCATCGGCGCGCCAAAGAGCAGCGGTTCGTTGACGGCGAAGGCAACAGGAACGATCGAGGCCTTGCCGACGGCTTTGAGCTGCTTGGATTTCATAAAGAGAATCAGCAGAAGCGGCACGATGAACGTGGCGCCGGTGCCGCCGAACTCACCCACGAGCGACATGTTAAAGGTGAGGGAGTGGGCGGGGTGGCCGCCTGCCAGCAGAACCTGCAGGTTTTCGGCCTGGTTGGCAAGACGGATGGGGTCGATGCCCGGCTGGACGATCGAGGGGCCGTGGACGCCGATGAACCAGAAGAACGCGGTGGCTGCCTGGATAAGGATAAGGCCAGGATAGGTTTCTGCAGCGGTGAAGAGCGGGGAGAGCAGTTTGATAAGCAGCTCGGAGAACGGAACGCCCATGAGGTTGCGCACGACGACATCGATGATGCCGCAGATGATGACGGCGCCGCCAAAGGGGATGATGTCGCGGAAGTTCTGAGCGATGGCGCCCGGAACCTCCTTGGGCAGCTTAATGGTCAAATCGCGCGAAACGCAGAATTTATAGACCCACACGGTAATGAACGCGGCGATATAGGCCGAGAACAGACCGCGCGTGCCCATGCTGGTGCAATCGAAGACCGAAAGTTCGGAGCCGTTGAACTTGGTGGTGAACTGCGTGACTGCGAGCAGCAGCATGCTGCACTGGGCGGCCACCATGGTGGAACCGTCGTTGAGCACTTTGCCGGCGGGCATACGACGGTTCATGGATGCCGTGAAGTTCTTGGCGGTGGTGCCGGCAACCATGATGCCCATGACGCCCATGGTGAAGTTGTAGAGCTTGTTGCACCAGTCGATGAGCGGCTGGGGCAGCGTGATGCCGACTACGCCGGGAAGGGTGGCAATGAGCAGAAAGATCGAAGAGGTGAGGACAATGGGCATGCACCCAAGGAATCCGTCCTTGATGGCCTGGAGGTATATGTTCCTCGAGATCTTCTCAAAGAACGGCTGATGCTTTTCGAGCATCTTTACGATGGCGTCCATAGAGCTCCTTTGCTACTTGATGCGCGATGCATGTGGATGGAACTGGTCGTCGATGGATGGTCAGGACTGCCCGGAAACCTTCCTGTTTAAGGAAGGCATTGCGAAATGACAACGTTGTCATTTCGTTAATGACAACGTAAGACATTTTTGGAAGAGCAACAAGGATATACGGGTGAGTGGTCGATATTGTTCGGTAAACGGTTGATTTATCAGTCAGGCAGGTAGTGTATGCTAGAACGCAAAAACAAGCGATGTAAAACCGACTGGAGAAGCAGTGGCAACGATGGACAAGAAAAATGTCTCAATGAATGATGTGGCGATTGCCGCTGGTGTTTCTCTCAAGACGGTTTCGCGCGTGATTAACGAGCCCGATAGCGTGCGAGAGTCGACACGCGATAAGGTTCATTCGGCCATGGAGGCGCTCGGGTTTCGAGCCAACTTTGCCGCGCGTTCGCTCAAGTTGGGCCGTTACGGGTGCATCGGCGTCGTGCTGTTCCACTTGTCGGGCGGTGCCGTGGACATGATCGACGGTATCGCCGATGCCGCCGAAGAACGCGGCTTTGCGCTCACGATGATTAAGAAGCGCGCAGGGGAAAAGATGACCCTTGCCGATGCGGCGCGTAGGATGTCGCAGCTGCCTGTTGATGGCATGATCTTTAACCTGCGTCAGATGGTCGATGACTTTGATACCTTCGAGGCTCCGAAAGACCTCAAGACGGTGATTATCACACCGATGGAGCATCCTACCTGCTCTACCGTCAGTGACGATCAAGAGGGTGGTGCGCGCATGGCGTGCGAGTACTTCTTGAATCACGGGCACAAGAACGTGTACTTCGTTTCGGGTAAGAAAGAGTCGCTGTCGAGTCAGTGCCGTATGAAAGGTTGGCGTGCGGCACTCGAGGCGCGTGGCATTGAGCCGCCCGAGCCTCTGCAAGGCGATTGGAATGCGGATAGTGGCTATGCCGCGGGCCTTGTGCTTGCCGATAAGCCCGATTGCACGGCGGTCCTCGCTGCTAACGACTGCATGGCAAACGGCGTGATGATGGCTCTACGTGACAAAGGGCTCAATGTGCCCGACGACGTGTCCGTGATCGGTTTCGACGATGAGCTCTACAAGACGATTCCCAACTCGATTCTGACGTCGGTGAAGTTTCGCCACCGCGAGCTGGGCATCCGTGCGCTTAACGAGGTCGTCGCAGGTCTGGAAGCCCCGAGCTCCAGAAGCCGTACGCTCGTCTCGGGTGTGTTGGTCGAGCGCGCGAGCGTGCGGGATCTGCGGGCGTAGACGTGCTCGGCCTGCTCGTCTAAATCTGTAACAGGTGGGACCCGAAAACTCGGCTAGATGTTACAGATTGAGATGAACAGGAGGACGGGTGCGGTCTAAACAAAATGGCCCGCGCATCACACATCGATGCACGGGCCATTTATTGTCTGCGAGCGGCAGGTGGTGTCAGCGTCTTATGCCTCGAGGTTTTCCTCGATCCAGGCGACGGCACCCTTGGGATCCTTAGTGAGGTCGATGTACTGTTTGCCCTTGGGCGACAGCAGCGTGATGCCCAGGCGGTCGGTGTCGGCCTTCATCTCGTTGTAATAGGTGCGAACCTGCGGAGCCAGGACGATGACGTTGTACTGGTCCATGATGGCGTAGTGACTGCCGTAGGCACCGGCGTTGGCGGTAATGTCGATGCCCAGCTCGTCGGCGCCTTCCTTAAGCGCGTTGGCGAGCAGTGCAGAGGTGCCGGCGCCAGCGCACAGAACCAGAACCCTCAGATCCTTGCCCTTAAGGGCGGACGGAGCTGCGGAGGCCTCAGTGGCAGAAGCGGTCTCGACAACAGGAGCCTCAACGGCGGGGGCGTCAGCGGTCTTGACGGTCTTGGTCTCCTCGGCCTCTTCTTCGGCCAGGGTCTCGGCCTCCTGCTTGCACAGGACGTTGTCGTAGGCCTTGCAGAACGGGTAGTAGATCAAGAAGTCAACGACCAGCAGGACGACAACCAGGACCAGAGAGATCGGCTGGAAGTTGGTGTCGATGAAGGTGCCGATCGGTCCGGGGAGTGCCCACGGCATGGCATAGATAAAGCCGTTCATGCCCAAAAAGTCGATGAAGAACTTACCAATGAGGACGTTGGCCACGGGGGCAAACAGGAACGGGATCAGGAAGTACGGGTTGAGGATGATGGGCGCGGCGAACAGCAGCGGCTCGTTGACGGCGAACATCACGGGTACGACAGAGGCTTTGCCGACGGCCTTGAGCTGCTTGGAGCGCATAAAGAGCAGGAAGATGATCGGGACAATGAACGTGGCGCCGGTGCCGCCGAGTTCGCCGATGTAGTTACCGAAGTTCTCGGTCAGGGCGAGGGCGGGGTGACCGCCGGCCTGCAGCGTGGCGAGGTTAGTGGTGATGTTGCCAAACAGCGCGGCGTTGAGGGCAGGCTTAACGACCGAGGGGCCGTGGATGCCCATGAACCAGAACAGCGGGATCATGAACCAGATGAGGGCGAGGCCGGCGTAGGAATCGGCAGCGGCGAACAGCGGGCTCACCAGCGTGGAGATGACGTTGGCAAACGGGACGGCCAAGCAGGTGCGGCAGATAACGTCGATGACGGCGACAAACAGGATGGAGAAGCTGAAGGCGAAGATGTCGCGGAAGTTCTGGGCGATGGCGCCGGGGACTTCTTTGGGCAGCTTGATGGTGATGTCTCGCTTAATGCAGAAGGCATAGATGTTGACCGTGGCAAATGCGGCGACAAAGGAGCTCAGCAGGCCCTTGGTGCCCATGTTGTCGGTAAAGAACACCGAGACATCGGCGCCGTCGATCTTGGCACTCGTCTGGGTAACGGCCAAGATGAGCATAGCGCACATGGCGGCGACCATGGTGCTCGTGGCGTTGATGGCCTTGCCGGCAGGCATGCGGCGGTTCTTGGAGCCGGTCAGCGCGCTTGCGGTGGTGCCGGCGACCATGATGCCCACGACGCCCATCGTGAAGTTGTAAACCTTGTTGCAGAAGTTCACGACGTCGACGTTCCACCAGTCGGGCAGCGTAAAGCCGCCGACCGTGGCGACAACGCCCGGCAGGGTCGAAATAAGCAGGAAGACAGAAGAAGACAGGATGATGGGCATTGCTGCCAAAAAGCCGTCTTTAATGGCCTGAAGGTAGATGTTCTTAGAGACCTTGTCGAAGTACGGCTGACCTTTCTCCAAGAACTTAACGATCGATTCCATAGTTCACGCTCCTCTTTGCATGAAATCTTAATGGCATGGACGTTGAAAACCTATATGGTCTCCCGCTTGCTAAAAGCCCGGGTGCAGGCGGGGTCGGTCCCAGGGGGAGAGAGGGGAGCGGCTGGGTTTGTATCGCATGGGGCCGCTCCCCCTCGGGGGAAAGCGAGGCGATGCGCTACTGCGCGTCCGCCATAGTGTCGGCGAGCTCCTTGTACCAGAGTGCCGACTGCTTGATGTAGCGTTTTTGCGTGTCGAAGTCGATGTAGAACAGGCCGTAGCGCTTGTTATAGCCATTGGCCCACGAGAACTGGTCCTGCAGGCTCCAGATAAAGTAGCCCTGGACGTCGACGCCCTCGGCACGCGCCTGGAGCACCTTCTCCATGTGCTGGTCGACAAAGTCGATGCGCTCGGGATCGGCGACGATGCCGTTTGCGTCGGGCTCGGGGTCCTTGTGGCCCAGGCCGTTTTCGGTGATATAGATGACGGGGAGGTTGGGATAGGTGGCGCTGATGTGCTTGAGCGTGTCGTAGAGGCCTTGCGGGTAGATGAGCCAATCCCAGTCGGTGGTGGGGATACCCGGCATATCGACCTGCTGCCCGACGCCCTTAAACTTAAAGCACGAGGTGCCCTTGTCTCCGGTGCCGTTAAAGCTGTTGGTGGACTCGCCATCGTAGGCGGCGATAAACGCCGACTGATAGTAGTTGAGGCCGAACATATCGTTGCGGGGCGCCGCCTTGGCGAGCTCCTCCATGTCGCTGTCCTCAACCGTAAGCGTGGCGTTGTTGGCACGCAGAATCTCGTTGATGAGTGAGAGGGTGCGCGCGGAGTAGTGACCCAGGAAGGCGCCGTCCATGATGAAGTCGGTGTAGAAGGCGTTGTACAGGTCGGCGGCGTGCTGGTCGGCGGGCGAGTCTGTGGCAGGATATGCCGGCGTCAGGACGTTGACCATGCCAATGCGTCCGCCCAGGTGCTCGGTCTCGTCAAGATCCTTATACAGGTTGACGGCGCGGGCGTGGGCAACGAGCTCGTTGTGCTGGCTCTGGATGCCGCTCGTCACATCAAAGTGATGGTTGGGCGGGAAGTTGCCTTGGATGTATTGGGAGTGCGAGAGGCTGATGAGCTCGTTGATGGTGAACCAATTCTTGACCTCGCGGAACTCGCGGAAGCAGAACTCGGCATAGCGCACATAGGCGTCGACGGTCTTGCGGTTGAGCCAGTCGCCCTGGTTGAACAGGGCGGCGGGGGAGTCAAAGTGATGCAGGGACACATAGGGCTCGACGCCATACTTTTTGCAGCAGGCGAACAGCTCGTGGTAGTGCTTAACGCCCTCGGCGAGGGGCTCGGCATCGTCGCCGTTGGGGAAGATGCGGGTCCAGGCGATGGACACACGGATGGCGTTGAGTCCATGCTCGGCAGAAAGGCGGATATCCTCCTCGTAGCGGTTGTAGAAATCACTGGCCGGGTCGGGCAAAAAGCGACCCTGGGCGACAAGGTAATCGTCCCACATGGTCTTACCCTTGCCTGCCACCTTCGTGGAACCTTCCGTTTGGTACGCGGCGGTTGCGGCGCCCCAAACAAAGCCCTTCGGCAGCTGCTGTACGCGGTTTAGCAAAGACATATGCATACACCCTCTCGTCTCGCTGTTCGATATTGTGCGTTTGCGCTCAGGAGGCTCCCTGGTTAGCGTTCAGCGGTGAAAAAGCCCGATAAACACTATCTTAAAATGATTAGAACCAAAATGAGCACGTGAACATTTGACAATGAGCACGTTAACATCCGGCTGGGATGTATAGAAACAAAACAACTTCAAACAGCCGCGAACGGTTGTATTTGTTCGGTAAGCGGTTTTGATTGACAGAAGTTTTCATGTTGTGGTATATGGCTCGGGTATCATGAGCACGTTATCAATGTATGTACGATGCGCCATGGGCGCGGGGAATAGTTGGGAAGCAGGTTAGCGTGGAAGGCATGGCTCAGCAGACAAGGAATGGTCATTCGGCGAGCGCGGCAGAAGTTGCGGCGCTCGCTGGCGTGAGCCGCCAGACTGTGTCTCGCGTGGTCAACGGTATGCCCAACGTGACGGAAAAGACGCGCAAGCGTGTGCTGGCCGCCATGGAAGAGCTGGGCTTTCGTCCCAATTTTGCTGGAGCGGCGTTGCGCGGCGGGTCGTATCGTTCTATTGGCCTGTGCATGTACAACATCACACGTGTCGGTAACCTGGCGACGCTCGAGGGTATCATGCAAGCGGCGCGCGAGCACGATTTTGCCGTCACTATGATCGAGATGGGCGGCGACAAGCCCTATACACTTGCCGATGCCTCGCGCCGCATGGTCGAGCGACCCGTCGACGGCATGATTCTCAACATGAACCGCATGGCTCCCGATTTTGAGGAGTTTGTTCCCCAGCCGGGAGTGCGAACGGTCATCCTGTCCATGTATGCGCATCCGCGCTGCACGACGATCGACTCCGACCAGTATGGTTCGTGCGAGCTGTTGACCAATTATCTGCTGGAACATGGTCACTCGAATATGCGGTTTGTGGCGGGTCCGGAAAACTCGATTTCCTCGCGTTTTCGTGAGGCCGGTTGGCGCGATACGCTGGGTCGTGCTCATGTCGATGCCGCTCCGATGCTGCGTGGCGATTGGAGTGCGGACAGTGGGTACGCCATGGGCGAGCGGATTGCGGCCGAGGTGCTTGCCGGCGGGTCGCAGGCGCCGACTGCCGTGCTTGCGGCAAATGACCAGATGGCGCTGGGCGTTATCGCCGCGCTCGAGAACGCGGGCCTGTCCGTGCCCGACGACGTGAGCGTGGTTGGTATCGACGACGCACTCGAGGGACTTGTTCCTCACAATCGACTGACGACGCTGCGATTTGATTTGCGCGGTGTCGGTAAGCTTGCGTTTGAGGCGGCGATTGGAGAGAGCTCGTCTATCGAGGCGATTCATGTGCCGAGTACGCTGGTCGAACGCTCGACTGTTAGGGACATACGGGGTTAGGTCCTACTCCGTTTGTCTCGATTTGTAACAGGTAGACGGTCAAAAGCGGGCTACGTGTTACAGATTTAGATTCTTCGGAAAGAGCAATCCTGTTCGTCTCAATCTGTAACAGCTAGGACCAAAAAACTCGGCTAGATGTTACAGATCGAGACAAACGGCTCCCGACCAGCCCAAAAACAAAAAGACCGGGGGCGGCGCGCCGTGTGACGTGCCGCCCCCGGCTGAGAAATGGGGACAGGTTGTGTGAGCGGGCAACCCCGCCAGCCACTAGTCCAGACGACGGGTCTGCGCCACGTGCTTGTACCAGTAGGCGCTTGCCTTGGGCGTGCGCTTCTGGGTTTCAAAGTCAACGTAAAAGAAGCCGTAACGCTTGTTGTAGCCATTGGTCCAGGAGAACTGATCCTGCAGGCTCCACAGGAAGTAGCCGCCCACGTTGACGCCCACCTCCATGGCCTTGAGCAGCCAACGCAGGTGCTGCTCGATGTAGTCGATGCGCGGCTGGTCGTCCACAAAACCGTTCTTGTAGGGGTCCTTGTAGCCCATGCCGTTCTCGGTGATGAAGATCTGCTTGTAGTTGGGGTAGCGCTGCTTAATGTAGACGAGCAGATCGAACAGGCCCTCGGGATAGATGATCCAGTCCCAGTCGGTGGTGGGGATGCCAGGCTTGTTCACATGCTCGCCAATACCCTTAACGCGCCAGCGGCCGGTGCCCTTCTCGCCCGTACCGTTGTGGTGCAGGTCGTTCTCGCCGTCGTAGGCCTTCAAGAAGCGGCACTGATAGTTGTTAACGCCCAGGTAGTCGTTGTAGAGCGCTGCCTCGCGCATAATCTCGAGGTCCTCGTCCAGGATCTCGATGGTGCCGCCCGAGACGGCAGCCAGGCGGTTGGCGCACTCGAGGGTGTCGGGCGCGTAGTCGCCGCGGAAGGTGGCGTCGAGCAAAAACTGGTTTTGCAGCACGTGCTCGTTGTTGGCGGCTTTGATGTCGGCGGGGTCGTTTTCGTTGAGCGGGTACTTGAACTCCAACGACTGAATGACGCCGATTTTGCCCTTAAAGCCGCCGTTGTGGAAGGCCAGCACTGCCTTGGCGTGGGCGAGCATCATGTTGTGCTCGCACTGGAAGGCCTCGGCAAGATGCGCCTTGACGCCACCGGGGAAGGTGCCCTCGATGTAGGTGTTGGAGGCATCGGCCCAGATCTCGTTAAAGGTGAACCAGTAGGTCACCTGGTCGGCGTACTCCTTAAAGCAGAAGGTGGCAAAGTCCACAAAGGCATCGATGGTCTCGCGGTTGAGGAAGTCGCCCTTCTCAAAGAGGGGAAGCGGCGTATCGAAGTGATGCAGCGTGACAAACGGCTCAACGTGGTGCTTGTGGCACTCGGCGAAGAGATCGTGGTAGAACTGCACGCCCTCGGGGTTGATTTCGCCGGTGCCGTTGGGGAAGATGCGGCTCCAGGCGATGGAGAGGCGAATGCCGTTGATGCCAAACTCCTCGCACAGCTCCAGATCGACGGGGTACTGGTTGTAGAAGTCCGAAGCGGGATCGGGGGAGAAGCGCCCCTGGGCCTCCAGGAAGTCGTCCCAGGCGACCTTGCCCTTACCGTGGGTACGGGTCTCGCCCTCTACCTGGTAGGCAGCAGTGGCGCCGCCAAAGATAAAGTCCTCGGGAAACTGCGCGGGCGGGTTGGTGACGCTAACAGGGTTAACGGACATGATGATCCAATCGTCTAAATCGAAGGGCCAGCCGGCTGTTGATGGTCGACTGGCCCTGGGCGTTAGTTACTTCGAGAGTTGCTCGCTTACGAAGGCGAGAGACTTATCGCCGTTCTGGGAGAGCTCGATGTACTGCTTGCCGCGGCAGGCGACGCACTTGTTGCCCACGCGCCCGCAGTCCTTCTGCAGGTCTGCCAGGTAGCTTGCGGCCTGCGGGGCCAGGACGACCAGGTCAAAGTCGGGGAGCATATCCACGTGGTTGCCATAGGCCTCGGCAGCGGTTTCGAGGTTAATGCCGCGCTCCTTGGCAGCCTTGGCCAGCGCGTTGGCGAGCAGACCCGAGGTTCCGCCACCCTGGCAGAGCACGAGCACGCGCTTGCCGTTGAGGTCGCTGGCGGTCGTTGCCTCGGCAGCGGGTGCTGCAGAAGCGGCAGGGGCGTCGGCCTTCACGGCCTCGGCTGCGGCGCCGGCGGCAACGCTCTTGGCATCGGCCTTGCCCTGGAAGGCGTCGTTGAGCTTGGCGGCCTTCTCGGCGTTCTTGGCGGCGAGCTCCTCCTGGGAGATCTCGGCCTCCTCGGCGCACTTCTGGGCGTCATAGGCACGGAAGAACGGATAGTACAGGACAAAGTCGACGACCAAGATGAGGGCGAGCATCACAAAGGCGAGCGGCTGGAAGCCCAAGCCCATGATGGTGCCGATGGGGCCGGGGACAGTCCAAGGCAGGGTGTACATAAAGCCGTTCATGCCCAAGAAGTCGATAAAGATCTTGAGGATCCAGATGTTGGCGATCGGGGCAAAGACAAACGGGACAAAGAAGACGGGGTTGAGCACGATGGGTGCGGCGAACAGCAGCGGCTCGTTGACAGCAAAGCAGACCGGGACGATGGCGGCCTTACCGACGGCGCGCATCTCCTGAGACTTGGCCAGGAAGCAGAACATAAAGACCAGGACGAGCGTGGCACCGGTGCCGCCCATGCAGACGACGAAGTACTGGGCACCCTGGGTCAGGACAGCGGAAGCGTGCTGACCGGCCTGGAACGCAGCCAGGTTGTCGGTCATGTTGGCAACGAGGGCGGCGGCGATGGCGGGCTCGACGATCGAGGGGCCGTGGACGCCCACGAACCAGAAGAGGCTCATGGCGCCGTAGATTACAGCGAGGCCGATGTAGCCGTCGGCAGCGGTGAACAGGGGCTGGAACACCTGGATGACGCCCTGGGCAAAGCAGAAGCCAAAGGCGGCGCGGAAGACGATGTCAAAGACCCAAAAGACGGTGATGCAGACGGAGAAGGGGATGATGTCCTTAAAGGTCTGCGAGATGTTGGGCGGAACCTGCTCGGGCATCTTGACGGTGATGTTGCGCTTGATAAAGAACTTGTAGATGATGCCGGTCACAAATGCAGCGATGAAGGCAGTCAGCAGGCCTTTGGAACCAAGATAGGTGGTGTTGAAGCCGCTGGCGGCGTCCGTGGCGATCGTGTCGCTCGAAAGGAGCAAGAAGCCGATGATGGCCGCGCACATGCACGAGATGAAGTTGATCTGGTTGTTCTTGGGCAGGTCGCGATTCTGGGCGTCGGCGAAGTGCTTGGCGGTGGTGGCGGCACAGGCGATGGCCAGGATGCCCATGGAGTAGTTGTAGCACTTCCACAGGGCGTTGTTGATGTCATCGGGCCAGTAGAAACCCCAGATGTTGGGGACCGAAGCTACCAGGCAGAAGATGGACGAGAAGATGATGATGGGGATGACGGAGATAAAGCCGTCGCGGATCGCCTTGAGGTACTTGTTGCGGGCGATCGCGTTGAAAAAGGGCTGGCCTTTTTCGATGGTGGCGATGAGTTGCTCCATGCAAAGCTCCTAAGAGTCGGTGGGTTAGCAACGATAGTAGCTTTTGACGTTTGGTTGCCAAAATGTTGACGTTGCCATTTTGCGACACAAAAAAGGTGCGAACCGGTGGCCCCTGTGCCTGCGGACCGTCGATTCCTTGCGTGTAAACGTGTGAGCCGCCCGGTGGCTCTGTGTTTGCGCAATGGCAACGTTAACATTTGGGAGCCAAAAGCCGTTTGGGGAAGCAAAAATGTCGGTGAACGGTAGGTTTTGGGTGGTGAGCGTATGGTGGGGGAGGCGTTGGATATACTTGAAGGCGTTAAAAATGACTGCGTAGGGTGCCACCAATGGCATCGTCGACATAGAAAGATCGACCTATGGCCGCTGTTAAAAAATCGGTTTCCGTTAAGGATGTGGCGCGTCTCGCGGGCGTCTCGGAGCAGACGGTCTCGCGTACGGTGCACGATTCGCCCAGCGTGCGCCCCGAGACCAAGGAGCGCGTGCGTGCCGCCATGCGCGAGCTGGGGTATCGCCCCAATTTTGCCGGTCGATCGCTGCGCCGCGGTAAGTTTAAGACCGTCGGCGTCGCTATGTTCAACATTACCGGCACCGGCAACCTCGACCGTATGGAGGGCTTTGCCGCCGCCGCCGACAAACACGGCTACGCCATCACCCTCACTAAAGTAGATGGGCATCCGTATACCCTCGAGAGCGCATCGTCGCGTATGAGCGCACTGCCGGTGGACGGTATGGTCGTGATTATGAACCGCATGCCGGCGGACTTTGGCACCTTTGAGCCGCTGCCCGGTATGCAGACGGTGCTCGTTACCATGCTGGAGCACCCGCTGTGCTCGACGGTCGATAACGACCAGTTCGATTGCTCGCGCCAGGTGGTCGAGTACTTGCTGGAGCAGGGGCACAAGACCGTGCACTTTATCTCGTGTCCCGAGCGCTCGCTTTCGGGCATGCGACGCGAGGAGGGCTGGCGTGAGACATTGCGTGCGCATGGTATTGAGCCGCCGCGACTCGTCCGTGGCGATTGGACGGCACAGAGCGGATATGCCGCCGGCCAGGTGCTTGCGGATGATCCGACCTGCACGGCCATTTATGCATCCAACGATGCCATGGCCTACGGCTGCATTCGCGGACTCGAGTCGCGCGGAAAGCGCGTGCCCGAGGACGTGAGTGTGGTGGGTGTTGATGACAGCCTGGGCGATATCGTGCCCGACCGTCGCCTGACCACGGTGCGCTTTGACAACAAACGCGTCGGCATGTGGGCGGTCGACAAGATTGCCGGCGCCGAGGGCGCTGCACCCGGTGTGGAGCACATGCTGTTTCCGGGCGTGCTCGTCGAGGGCGATACGGTGCGCGATGTACGCTAGGGCGCGGGTCTGTTTGGGTTGCCGCTAATTGTGTTCGATATTGTTCAGATTGGTTTAAAAACCGTTCACGGACGAATAGTGACCGTTCATAGCTCAAAATTACGTTTTGCGCTGTTCTTTTTTGTTTGAATGTTATTGTTTCTGTCATACACAACGCAGCGCGTATGCCCGGACGCGATGCTCTCCATTGGTTCATATGTGAAAGGAACGCAATATGGCAACCAAAGAAGAAATCTCGATGGTTGGATTCGAGATTGTCGCATACGCAGGTGACGCCCAGACCGATCTGCTTGCAGCGCTCGATGCTGCTCGCGAGGGTGACTTTGAGAAGGCCGAACAGCTGCACAAGGATGCCAGCGATGCACTTATCGGCGCCCACGACACGCAGACCAAGCTGCTTTCGCAGGAGGCCGGCGGTGGCGAGATGGAGATGACCTTCATCATGGCTCACGCTCAGGACACTCTCATGACCACTATGATCCTGGAGAAGCAGGCCCGCTTTACCATCGATGCCTACAAGCGCATCGCTGAGCTCGAGGCCAAGCTCGCCTAACGAGCCCTCACAACCAAGTTCCCTTCCAAAAGCCCTGCCGCACCCGCGACAGGGCTTTTTCTGTCCTCCTCCAAGTTGCGGTGAAATAAGGACTGAATAGGGGCCGGCGGGCGCAAAACAATCCCTATTCCACCGCAACTCATCCCGAGATAGTCATTGGGTGTTCCTATAGTTTTGTCAACCGTCGGGGCTACTCCCGGTAGGGCACCCGGTCGCGCATCACGGCGTATATCGCCCTGAGCCGCTTCCTCGCGACGGCCTTGAGCGCCCGCCCGTGCCCCATGCCCCGCGCCCTGCAGGCCCGGTAGTACTCGCCGTAGCGCCCCGAGGACCTCACCAGGCTGTTGCACGAGAAGATCAGCAGGGACTTGAGCCTCGCGTCGCCGCGCCTGGACGCCCTGACCGACCTCACCGACGTGCCGGAGCTCCTCACCCTCGGGGCTATGCCGCAGTACGAGGCCAGGTGGTCGTGGTCCGGGAACCTCGCGATGTCGACCGACACCGCGAGCTGCGCCGCCGTCCTCGGCCCGATGCCGGGCACGGTGAGCAGGCACGCGTAGGTCTCGTCGCCCTCGAGCAGCGCCGCCGTCTCGGCCTCGAGGGCCCCGGCCTCGTCGAGGGCCTCCGATATCCGGGCGGCCAGGAACCTGACCTGCCTGTTCTCGGCCTCGACGAGCGCCGGCGGGGGCGCGGTGGAGGCGGCCGCGGCCTCCCCGGCGGCCTCGGCCCGCGGGCCCCCGGCCCCGGAGCGGGCGATCCCCCACGCCCCGCCGAACCCGGCGAGCAGCTCCAGCCACCGCCGGTCCGACAGGTCGACCGCGGCCTCGAGGGCCGGGCAGGACTCGAGCAGCACCGCGCGCAGGCGGTTCTTGTCCCTGGTCGCGCAGGCGACGACGTGGTCGCGCTGCGACGAGAGGGCGCGGGCGGCCTCGAGGGCCTCGCCGCGGCCCGGGACCCCCGACAGGGAGTCCGGCACGCCCAGGGCGGTCCGCGCGATCACCGCGGCGTCGCGCTCGTCGGTCTTGGCCTCGCCGGCGAACAGGCCCGCGGCGCGGCTGGCGGCGAGCCCGGGCAGGTGGGCGACCCCGAGCCCCGCGGCGCGGGCCCGCCTCACGGCGAGGGACCCTATGTTGCGGAACTGGTCGACGACGACGAGCGTGCCGGCGGGCGCGGAGGCGAACAGCGCGTCGAGCTCGGCCTCCCTGTTGCGGACGGGGGCGCTGGCCAGCACCTCCCCGTCGCGGTCGATCAGGCAGGCCCAGTGCGATGACTTGCCGACGTCCAGGCCGAGCACGGCCGCGGGCCTGGTGGATGGCGCTTTCACGGTGGTATCCTTCCGGTAGTCGTTCGACCGGATGGCCTCCCCCTCGGCACTCACATTACCAGCCGCGGCGCCTGCCCGGCACTTTCCTATCAGCCGTCGGGGGCGGCGCGTCCCGCGCCGGCAGCACCCAACGGGCCCTCTCGGGGGCAGGGACGTTCGGCCGTGCGCGGGCGCCCGGTCGGCGGCCCGTTCTGGGCGCGCCTCAATCGTAGCCCGAGACGGTCCCGGGCTGACAATTTCGACTGTAATGGACGTTCTTAAACGACTGGTCATTGGGGACAGTCTTGGTGCGCTCCGTTCGTCCTCCCGTTCGATTTTTGCTCGGTGGGTATACTTCCATCCGCAATACAGGCCGGAATGAGGAGGTATCCAAATGCCGGACAACGGATTGATTCAAAAGAAAGATGCGCACGAGATGGCTCATGGGCGTCCTGTCCAGATAACCGAGCACACGGCGGTAACCGAGCTGCAGCCCAGTCTGTCCGATGTCGTGTGCGCAAACAAAAAGCTGCAGATTGGCTTTATCGTTGCGCTCGTGGTCCTGGCGCTGCTGTCGGGCTTTGTAGCTCGTCCGCATTTCGCCGATACCAAAACTTGGGACTCCACCATCGAGGTCATCGACCAAAAGAAGGGTAACGTACTGGCGCTCACGACCTCGTGCGTGGCGCTGTCTGCGGGCATTACCGCGCTGCCGGGTGATACGGGAACGCCGGTTGCCGAGCAGCTCGCGCAGCTTTCAGGCAACCTTGGTATCGTGCTTGCCGTGCTCTACCTCGAGAAATACCTGCTAACCATTTTGTGGTCGGTTGGCTTGGGCATCTTAATCCCGTTTGCGTTGGTGCTCTTTGCGGTGTCGCTCGGCATTCACGGGCGCTGGAGCACGAGCGCTGTCCTGCGCCGTGTGGCGACACGCGTGCTGGTAGTTGCCGTGATCGGCATGGCGTTGGTGCCTGCAAGCGTTTGGGTGTCGCAGAAGGTCGATGAAACGTATCGCGTAAGTATTGAGCAAGCTGAGCAAAAGGCTGCGGACGCTGCGGACGCGGCCGACACCACGGACAAGTCAGCCGAGACCAGCTCAAAATCGAACAAGAAAAAATCCGAGGCCACGGAGTCCAAAAACGTGCTCGAGCAGTTGACTGATGGGGCCTCGAGCCTTGTTACGTCGGTGACCAGCGGTGCCAAGCAGATGACCGACGAGATCGTGCAGCAGGTGACCGACCTCATCGAAGGCGTCATCGTGATGATCGTGACTTCGTGCGTTATCCCGCTGCTGGTGCTCGTGGCGTTCCTGTGGCTGGGACACGTACTGCTGGGGATCGATATTTCCGGCCCGGCGAACTATTTGACGGGCCGCTTTCTGAGTGCTCCGTCCAAGCACGCCAAATAGGGTGGGCAGTCCGAGTAGCTAAAACAGCTGTATATACCGGGGAATACCGCCGAAGGGCGGCCGAGACACGTTCTTGGCCGCCCTTTTGTTTGTTGAACACATGGTCGCTACGTCCGCGCCCGGCTCAAACGGTCAGCAATCATCCGTGAACGATATTTGTTCAAAAAAGAACAAAGATAAACAAATAGTTGTTGCAGTTACTGTTCGAATGTGTTCAAATAAACATGAACAGTGAAGAACCGCACATTCAGATGCCCGGACCTGAACGCGATTCAACACTTCCAAACAGAAACTACGCACCTGCGTATCTCTCAAGGAGGATGTCATGAGGGTTGTAATCGCTTCCGATGCCGACGGTATGTCGATGAAGGAGTCCATCAAGGAGATGCTCATCGCCGACGGTCACGAGGTCGTCGACTATTCCGAGACCCCTGCCGCGGACTTTGTCGATTCCGCGACCGCCGTTGCCAAGGACCTGCTGGAGCACAAGGATTCCCAGGGCTTCGCATTCGATAAGTACGGCGTCGGCTCCTATATGGCCGCCGTCAAGATCAAGGGCATGGTCGTCGCCAACATTTCCGACGAGCGTTCCGCTTACATGACCCGCGAGCACAACGGCTCGCGCATGGTCACCATGGGCCCGGGCGTTGTGGGCACCGAGGTCGCCAAGAAGATCGCCCGCGAGTTCCTGCGTGCACAGTACGCCGGCGGCCGTCACCAGATCCGTGTCGACATGCTCAACAAGATGGCCTAACGAGAGCCACCGAGAACTCGAACTTCTACCTCAACTTGTGAATTCAGACGAAAGGACGTTCTGATGAAGAAGACCATCGCAATCGGTTGCGACCATATCGTTACGGACGAGAAGATCTATCTGGCCGACCGCCTGGAGCAGGCTGGTTACAAGGTGCTCGACTGCGGCACCTACAGCCACACCCGTACGCACTATCCCATCTACGGTAAGGCCGTGGGCGAGGCTGTTGCCAGCGGCAAGGCCGACTTTGGCGTGGCCCTGTGCGGCACCGGCATCGGCATCACCAACGCCGTCAACAAGGTTCCCGGCGCCCGCTGCGCCCTGGTCCGCGACATGACCTCTGCCCTGTATGCCCGTCGCGAGCTCAACGCCAACATCGTGGGCTTTGGCGGCAAGATTACCGGCGAGTTCCTGATGGCCGATATCATGCTTGCCTTCCTGGAGGAGCCCTACGAGAAGACCCCCGAGCACGATGCCCTGATCGCCAAGATCGATGCCTGCAATAAGGCCGACGCCGAGGCTCAGGCTGACCCGCACTTCTTTGACGAGTTCCTCGAGAAGTGGGACCGCGGCGAGTACCACGACTAAGGAGGTTACGCGGTTTTACCAAACCGCGTAACGGGTCGACGCTGCGAAGCCATCTGGTGGGCAATCTGCCGTTCAGCTTCGGCGGCATGACCAGAAGGTCAATGCCGCCTCGCTTCACGGCACCTTGCCTCACCAGCTGGCTTCTCGCTGACGTTGAGGTGACCTGTGGGGTTACCGCTGTTGTTGCGAAGATTTCCGATACGGCGAGCTGCTCCGATAACACGTTTGCTTGCTTGGCTTGAGTGCTTCGCTCTTGGCTGTACTTGGCGATTTGCAGCTTTTCAATTGACGGCTCGCGTTTCTGTGAGGGGGCGCGGGCCGGTTTTCTATCAGCCCTATTGACTTGGCGGGCTGTCGTAAGAAAGGGAAGGCTCCTATGGAGTTTGTTCTTGATAACGGTTCTATCCGCGTAGCACTGAGCACGGCGGGCGGGTCGTTCACTTCTATTGCGGCCAACGGCCGTGAGTACCTGTGGCAGGGTGACCCGGCGGTCTGGTCGGGCCAGGCACCCATTTGTTTCCCGATCTGCGGCGGCCTTCGTGACGGTCGCGCAATGACCACGGGCGGCCGCGAGGTCAAGCTCGCCCGCCACGGCTTTGCTCGCAAGCAGGAGTGGAAGCTCGAGGAGCAGAGCGACAACATGGTTGCGCTGAGCTTAAGCTCTGCCGACCATGCCGAGTTGCTCGAGCAGTACCCGTATCCGTTTAAGATCGTTGCTCGTTACACGATCGATGCGGAGAAGGTGGCCGTGTCGTACGAGGTGACCAATGAGGGCACCGAGGACATGCCGTTCTTTGTGGGCGGTCACCCTGGCTTTAAGTGCCCGCTTGACGAGGGCGAGTCCTACGACGACTACGAGCTTCGTTTTGAGCAGCGTGAGGCCACCGAGCTCTGTACTGCCGTTCCCTCGACGGGCCTGATTGATGTTGAGCATCGCAGCAAGAACCCCATGATCGGCCATGACCTGCCGCTTACCCACGAACTCTTCGACTTCGCGGAGACCATCTTTGACGTGCTCGAGAGCCGCGTGGTTACGCTGACCAAGAAGACCGAGGACAAGGGCGTGCGCCTGACGTTCCCCGATATGCCGTACCTGATTGTGTGGAGCAAGCCCGAGGGTGACTTTGTGGCCGTGGAACCGTGGGGCGGCCTGTCCACCTGCTCCGACGAGGACGATATTCTGGAGCACAAGCGTGGCTGCCTGGAGGCCAAGCCGGGAGAGACCGTCACCCGCGGCTTTGAGATCGAGATCCTTTAACGAGTTATCGTATGTTTGGGGCGGGTTATGCCGCCCCGGAACAGGAGTTCAACATGATTCTGACCGTTACCATGAACCCGTCGATTGATACGCGCTATCAGCTCGACAAGTTGATCATCGACGACGTGAACCGTGTGACGCCCGAAAAGACCGCTGGCGGCAAGGGCCTCAACGTGAGCCGTGTGCTGCTGCAGTTGGGCGACGATGTGCTCGCGACCGGTCTGCTCGGCGGACACATGGGTGCCTATATGGCCGAGCTTATGGATGCCGACGGCGTCAAGAACGACTTTGTGCCCATCGCCGGTGAGACGCGCATTTGCCTGAATATTCTGCACGAGGGTAATCAGACCGAGCTGCTGGAGAGCGGCCCGCAGATCGCTCCGGCCGAGCTCGAGGCCTTTACGGCCAAGTTTGCCGAGCTTGCAGCGAAGGCGGACGTTGTGACGCTTTCGGGCTCGCTGCCGCGTGGCGTCGATGCCGGCTACTATGCCGAGCTCGTCAAGATCGCCGAGGAGGCGGGCGCCAAGGTGCTGCTCGACACTTCGGGTGCATCGCTGGAGGCCGCGCTGGAGTCCGACGCTAAGCCTGAGCTCGTAAAGCCCAACCTGACCGAGATTAACGGCCTACTGGGTACGTCCTTTACGACCGATGATGTCGATGCCCTGCGCGAGGCGCTTGCCGCCGATGACCGTTTTGCCGGTATCCCCTGGGTTGTCGTTTCGATGGGCGCTGCCGGTTCGGTGGGCTTCCATGAGGGTCGCGCGTTCCGCGCCAAGACGCCCGCGATTGCGGCTGTGAACGCAACGGGTTCCGGCGACTCGACCATCGCCGGCTTTGCACATGCCATTGCTGCTGGCGCCGACGACGTCACGGTGCTCAAGACCGCCAATACCTGCGGCAAGCTCAACGCCATGGATCCCAAGACCGGCCACCTGGTCATGGACCGCTGGGACGAGATCTTCAACAACGTTGTCGTGACTGAACTTTAAGGTTACGGCGTTTTACCAAACGCCGTAACGGCTCGACGCTGCAAACCCGCCAGAGCGGCAATCTGCCTTTCAACTTCGGCGGCATGACCAGAAGGTCAATGCCGCCTTGTTTCAAGGCACCTTGCTCGCTCTGGCGGGTTTTCGCTGTCGTTGCCAAAACATCGGCGTTGCCTTGTCGCAAGTAGTCATCGGGGACGTTCTTTAATGACTAGTCGTTTAAGAACGTCCCCGATGACTACACTCAAAAAACGGTGCCCGTCGGCGATATTGCCGGCGGGCACCGTTGTCGTGTAGGTGGCTATGTCGTGTGGGCTGCTGTTGAACGTTCGGGCCCGTGCTCTACAGCGAGTCGATAAAGCGCTGTTGGGCGGCGCGTCCCGCCTCGTCCCACTTAAAGACGCCGGCGTTGTCGAGCACGTGGCCAAACACCACGCCGACCTCTTCGTGCAGGATATCGATGGCGTTGTCCGCCGTGAGCTCATCGGCGCGGCGGGCATAGACGTCCTCGGCCCATGCGGCGTGGCTGTGGCAAAGGTCGTCGCCCTCGAGCGCGGCGGCAAGGTCGTAGCTGGCATCGGCCTTGGCCGCCAGCAGGTGCTCGCGGACAGCGCCGAGCTCGGGGACCAAGCGCGGCGGTAAAATCGCCAGGCCCATGACCTCGATCAGGCCGATGTTCTCCTTCTTGATATGGTGGTACTCGGCATGCGGGTGGAAAACGCCCAGCGGATGTTCGTCGGTCGTGATATTGCAGCGAAGCGCCAGGTAGGCCTCGTAAATCTCGCCGCCGGCATTGCCGCGGGAGTCGACGCGGCGGATGACGGGCGTCACGGTGTTGTGCGCCACGCCATCGGCCGTGTGCGCGATGACGCCCACAGACTCATCGGTCCACTCGCGCCAGGCGAGGATAATCTTCTCGGCAGCGTCGAGCAGCTGGGCGCGGTCATGCGAGCGCAGGCGCAGCACCGAGAGCGGCCACTGCAGCACGGTACCGGTGACCTGGTCAAAGCCGGGCACGCTAAACTGCGAGACCTCGGCGGCATGCATCATGGGGAACTCGTGCGCACCGCCCTGGAAGTGGTCGTGCGACAGAATCGAGCCGCCCACGATGGGCAGATCGGCGTTGGAGCCAATAAAGTAGTGCGGGAACAGGTCGACAAAGTCGAGCAGGCAGGTCAGGCCCTTGCGGTCGACGTGCATCGGGCGATGCTCGGAGCTCATGGCAATGCAGTGCTCGTTAAAGTACGCGTACGGGCTGTACTGGAAGCCCCAGCGCTCGCCGTCGAGCTGGATGGGAATAACGCGCAGGTTCTGACGGGCGGGATGAGCGCCGCCGTCGGCTGCGGCGGAGCGTCCGGGGTAGCCCTCGTTCTCGATGCAGAGCTGACAGGCGGGATACTTCTCGCCCGTGTTTTTGGCGGCACCGGCTGCGGCAATATCGCGCGGGTCCTTTTCGGGCTTTGACAGGTTGATAGTGATCTCCAGGTCACCCCAGTTGGTGGGGGTGTTCCATTTGATATTGCGCGCGATGGCGGCGCGGCGCACGTAGCCGGCGTCGCAGCACAGACCGTAGAACCAGTCGGTCGCGGCGCGGGGCTCGTTGACGCCCATGCGGCCGTCGAACTCCTCGTTTACAACCGAAGGCCTCGGCATCAGCGCGCCCATGATGCGCATGGCGATGCGGTCGCGGCCCGACGCCGTGTCCTCGGCGGCGCCGTTGGCAACGGCGGCCTCGGCAAGCGCGGCGAGCGTGCCCTCCAGGTCAAAGTCAGGCAGGGTATCGGGGTGCAAGAGCGAGAGTTTCTCAACTTGGAGTGCCCAAGTCATGTCGAGTGCGGGGCCCGTGGCGCCGATGCACTCCAAAATGGTGTTGTATGCCCAGATGCGATCGTCCTGGCCGATCATCGATCGGTGGATAGCGTACTCGATCAGGTTCTGCGCGGCCTCGCGCACGTCAGTCATTACAGCCATGCCGCGTAAGCCCCCTTGTCAGAGATGGCGTAGTGACGGGCAGAGCCTTCGCCCAGCCAGCCGTTCATCTTGGCGATGAAGGTGTCGACCAGGTCGAGCGGCACGAAGGCCTGGATGGTGCCACCAAAGCCGCCACCGTGGATACGAACGGCGCCGCGGCCGTCGAGCACGTGCTCGGCCAGCGCCAGGGCATACATGGAAGGCTGCTCGGAGCCCAGCTTGGCAACGACATTCTGCAGGTACATGGCAGAGCTGGCGCCGGACTCGCGCGTCAGGACCAGGAACTGGTCGATGTCGCCGGCGTTCAGGGCTGCCCAGCGCTTGTCGACCAGGCCGTTCTCGTACCAGTAGTGAACGGCGCGCAGACAGGCACGGTCGCCCAGCTTGGCGCGCAGCTCGGGGAGCTTGGCGTCAAAGTCGGCAACGTCGACCTCGCACAGGCGTGCCTTGCCAAACTCGGCGGCGACGTCCTGCATCTCGCGCGGAACGGCGGCGTAGTCATCGGTGGCGGCCACGTGGTCGGCACCGACCTTAACGAGCACGAGCGCATAACCGTGATCCTCAAAGTTGAGCTCGAGCTTCTGGGTTTTAGGCTGAGCCTGATCCTCAAAGTCCATGTAGGCGAGGCCGCCCAAGCAAACGGCGGCCTGGTCCATCAGACCGCAGGGCTTGCCGTAATAGTTGTTCTCGGTGCGCTGGCTCATCTGGGCGAGCGCGACGGGCTCGATGGCGGGTGCGTCCCAGAGCGTCTCCATGGCGCGACCGTATGCCGCCTCGACAGCAGCGGAGCTCGAAAGACCGCCGCCCGAGGGGACGGAGCAGGTGAAGGCAAAGTCGAAGCCCTGGGGCTCAACGCCCAGAGAGGCGATTTCGTGGGCCATGCCGCGGACGAGGCTTGCGGACGTGCCCTTCTCGGACTCCTGAACATCTAGCGTATCGAGCGTGATCTCAAACGTAGGATAGCCCTCGTCGGCGACGCGAACCTTGTTGGAATCGGTCGCCACGGCAATGCCGTCGACGGCGACATCGAGCGAGCCGGCGATAACGTGACCGCCCTCGTGATCGGTGTGGTTGCCGCTGATCTCGGAACGGCCGGGCGCGTGCACATAGAGCACCTGGCGATCGCCGATGGGGCCAAACTCCTCCTCAAACAGCTTGGTGAGCGTGGCGAGTGTCTTTTCGTCGGGGGTGGTCATGAGGGTCCTTTCCTTGGCGCATACTGACGAGTTTTCCGTCGTAGTGAGTACGTTAACAATCTGAAGTGGCATAAACTCAGCATCTACGATGCCGCACGTTACGGGCTATGTTAACGTACTCATAACACAACACTTATCACTTTTTGAGAATCTGGTAATCGGTAGAAATCCAGCCGTGAACGGTATTGCCGTATGGACTTATAGAGCAGAAGAGTTGCGGATTGAAAAAGTAGAGTACGTTAACATGCGTCCGACGATAGCGGGCTTCGGCGCGGGGCGTATTTCTGCCCGGGCCGGCATGCACGCTATTCAGATCTCGCGAGGGTGAAGGTGATCCTGTGGTAAGGCGCCCGTCCAACGATACAGGTACGCGTCCGGTCTCCATGGCCGACGTCGCCCGCGCTGCTGGCGTTTCGCAGCAGACGGTTTCGCGCGTTGCCAACGGCCTCCCTAACGTCAACGAGCAGACGCGCCAGCGCGTGCAAGCCGCCATGCAGGAGCTCGGCTTCCGTCCGAGTTATGCCGGTCGCTCGCTGCGCGACGGCCGTTACCATTCGGTCGGTCTGTGCGTCAACGATGTCACCAAGTTTGGGAACCTCTCAATGATCGACGGCATCGCCAGCGCAGCTCGCGAGCATAATTGCGCCATCACGCTGGTCGAGATGTCCAAGACCGAGGAATTCTCGCTTGCCGAGGCAACGCGTCGTATGGCCGCGCTGCCCGTGGACGGCATCATCATCGGCATGAGCCGTATGGCGCCCGATTTTGAGACGTTTGATCCGTTACCGGGTATCGGCACGGTTATCGTCACCATGTATGCGCACCCGCGGGTGACTACGGTCGACTCCGATCATTACGGCTGCTCGCTGTTGCTTATGGACCATCTGTTTGAGCTGGGGCACGAGCAGATTCGCTATATTGGCGGCCCGTCGTTCTCGGTCGACGAGCAATTTCGTCGCGCCGGTTGGCAGGATGCGCTCGAGCGTAAACACATCGAGCCGGCAGAGCCGCTCGAGGGCGACTGGTCTGCCAACAGCGGTTACGAGGCCGGCAGATATCTGGCCGAGCACGATCGCACCATGACGGCGATTTACGCGGCAAACGACCAGATGGCAAATGGCGCAATTGCAGCGCTGCGCGACAGCGGCTTGCGCGTGCCCGAGGACGTGAGCGTGGTGGGTGTCGATGACTCACTCGACGACTTTGTCGCGCATAACGAGCTCACGACCGTTCGATTCGACTTGCATCAGCGTGGGCGCGAGGTATTCGAGCATGCGGTTCCCGAGGCGGGTACGGCGGGCAAAACCGTTGCCATTCGCATTCCCGGTCAGCTCATCGTTCGACACACCACGGCAGCGCCGCGCGCATAGTTTTCGCAGGTCAACGGCTCGGCGTTGCATATCAATAACAATCGGTAAGGATGCCGGCAGATAGCCGTGACTATGAAGGCGAGTGCTATGATAGACGGGTTCATTTGTCTATCTAGGAGGCTTTGCCTGATGGAGATCACCAAGGATATCCGCTACATTGGCGTTGACGATCATGACATCGACCTGTTCGAGGGCCAGTACGACGTGTCCGAGAACGGTATGGCATACAACAGCTACGTTATCTTGGGCGAGAAGATCGCTGTCGCCGATTCGGTCGATGGCGGATTTGTCGACGAGTGGCTCGGCAACCTCGAGACCGTACTCGACGGCCGCACGCCCGACTACCTGGTCATCCATCACATGGAGCCCGATCACTCCACCGGCATCGCCGCCTTTATGGAGCGCTATCCCCAGGCGCAGATTGTGGCAAGCATGGGCGCCTTCCGTATGATGGTCAACTACTTTGGCACCGACTTCCCCGAGCGCAAGATGGTTGTCAAAGAGGGCGACGTGCTTGATCTGGGTGGCCACAGCCTGACCTTTGTCGGCGCCCCCAACGTTCACTGGCCCGAGGTACTCTTCTCCTACGAGGCTACCGACAAGGTGCTCTTTAGTGCCGACGGCTTTGGCAAGTTTGGCGCCAACGACATCGAGGATCCGGAAGGGTGGGCCTGCGAGGCGCGCCGTTACTACTTTGGCATCGTGGGCAAGTTCGGCAAGTTTGTGCAGGCCGTGCTCAAGAAGGCCGCCGACCTGGACATCCAGATCATCTGCCCGCTTCATGGCCCCGTGCTGACCGAGAACCTGGGCTACTACCTCGACACCTACAACACCTGGTCGAGCTATCAGCCCGAGGATGAGGGCATCACCATTGCCTACGCGAGCGTCTACGGCCATCTGAAGGCTGCCGTTGAGGAGCTTGCATCTGCGCTCGAGGCTCGCGGCCAGAAGGTCTCCGTTTTTGACTTGGCTCGCGACGACATGGCCGAGGCCGTTGAGGATGCGTTCCGCTATGACCGTCTGGTGCTCGCTTCCATCACCTATCAGGGCGAGATCTTCCCGTTCATGAGCACCTTTATCCATACGCTTGCCGAGCATGCCTACCAGAACCGTACCGTGGCGCTTGTCGAGGCCGGCTCCTGGGCGCCCGCCGCTGCCAAGGTTATGACCAAGGAGCTCGAGGGCATGAAGGACATCACCCTGACGCAGAACAAGGTGACCGTGCTAGGTTCGCTCAGCGACGCATCGCGCGCCCAGATTGAGGCCCTCGCTAACGAGCTCTCCAAGTAGCGATACGCTCACGTTTAACGCTCAAACCACCACAAAGGTGCCTTTGTGGTGGTTTTTGTTTAAGCGCTGGCGATGAGGAGATTTGGGCGGGCGTTGTCGACGATCTCGGCGATTGAGGTGGCGACGGCGTGATCGGGGTCACGGTCCATCACGATGGCGTTGACGTCGGTCAGCTCGGCAAAGCGGTACATGCCGCGTCCGTTGACCTTACTGGCGTCCATGAGGGCGACACTTTGACGGGCGGCACCGACCATAGCCGCTTTGGTCTCGGCCATCTGCGGAAAGTCGGTCGTAAAGCCGCAGCCGGGAACAAAGGCGCCGGGGCACATGACGGCAAGGTCGGCGTGGACCATTTGGAGCGCTTGCATGGTAAGTGGGCCGTACAGATAGCGATGACCTTTGCGCAGTGCCCCGCCCAGCATGACGACATCGACTGAGGGCATGCTCTCGTCGATGTAATCGGCAATGGTAATGTCGGCCGTGATGACGGTGATGCCATCGCGCTGGTCGAGGAGCCGGACAAACTCGAGCGCTGTGGTGCCCGAGTCGACGAGCAGCGTGTCGCCGTCATTGACGAGTTCGATGGCGCTTTGTGCGATGGCCTGCTTGGCGGCGACATTGACGTTGATGCGGCGATCCTGGGTGGATACGGTCAGTCGCTTCTGGAGCGACACGGCGCCGCCATGCGTGCGGCGCAGCTTGCCGGACTCGGCGAGCGCGTCTAGGTCGGCGCGGGCGGTAACGGAGGACACGCCAAAGGTCTGGGCGATTTCTGCTACCTGCACCGAGGCGTTATGTTCGAGCATTTCCATAATGGCGGCACGACGCTCATCGGCGAAAGCTCGGGTTGTTGCATGGGCCATATCCGCTCCATCATCGTCTGAAATTTGCAGGAATTGTGTTGAGTCTATTTTCGTTCATTTTCTTTTTAAGTAAGAAAACGCCTTTCGATTACTTACTTTTTCTATAAAAGAAAGACCTCGAACGCCCAAAATTCAATATCGAACACGCCCACTCGGCTCCAATTCCTTCCGTTTACTTTTCAAAAACGGCTGTATTGACCTGCATGGGCTCAATATCTCGCACGTGCAAAGCCGCTGAATTTCATACAATAAGTGCAGCAAAACACAAGGTAAAACGCCTTGTGAACAACTACGCCCGATGTCCAGATGCGGGCGAGGGAGAGGAGCAAACGCTCATGGCACTTGTTACCACCGAAAAGATGCTCAAGGACGCTCAGGCCGGCCACTACGCCGTCGGCGCGTTCAACGTCGAGAACCTCGAGTTTGTTATGGCCGTTCTGGCCGCTGCCGAGGAGACCAAGTCCCCCGTCATCATGCAGACCACCCCGGGCACCATCAAGACCGCTGGTCTGGACTACTTCTACGGCATGGTCAAGGCTGCCGCCGAGCGCGCTTCCGTGCCCGTCGCTCTGCACCTCGATCACGGCGATGGCTATGACCGCTGCATGCAGGCTTTCCGCACTGGCTACACCTCTGTCATGATCGACGGTTCGCACGAGTCCTTCGAGGACAACATTGCCCTGACCAAGTCCGTCGCCGACGCTGGCCGCGCCATGGGCGTGCCCGTCGAGGCCGAGCTCGGCAAGGTTGGCGGCAAGGAGGACGACGGTCCCGCGGTTGAGGGCGAGAGCCCCTACACCGATCCGGCCGAGGCCAAGGAGTTCGTCGAGCGCACTGGCTGCACCTCCCTCGCTATTGGCGTTGGCACCAGCCACGGCGTGTACACGAGCGATCCGCACATCGAGCAGTCCGTGGTCAAGGCCATCCGCGACGCCGTCGACGTGCCGCTGGTTCTGCACGGTACCTCCGGTGTGCCCGATGAGCAGGTTGCCGAGGCCGTGAAGAACGGCATCTGCAAGGTCAACTACGCCACCGAGCTGCGTCAGGCCTACACCAAGGGCTTCATGGCCTACATGGCCGAGAACCCCGCCTGCTTCGATCCCAAGAAGCCGGCCAAGGAGGGCATGCGCGAGATCACCGAGCTGGTTAAGATCCGCATGACCAACCTCAACTCTGTGGGCAAAGCAGAGTAACAGCAAGGGTACTCCGACTCGCTACATATCCCGGGGAGGGACGAGGGCTTAGTTCCCCAATCGTCCTCGGGCATGCAAAAAGCCTCGCTGCGCACTTCGTGCGGCGAGGCTTTTTGCCCCCTGCGGAAAGATTGGGGAACTAAACCCTCGTCCCTCCCAGGTTGACCTACTCGAGGTCGTCGCCCTTGTGGCGTTAGGGCGGAAAATAATAAGAAGCCTTCGCGCTGCGGAATGATTTTGGAAACTAAGTGCGGGGGCCCGCCCAAGCTGTCCTGTTCAATCGCCCTTGTGGCGTTAGGGCTGAAAGGGTGGGGCGCGTGGGTTATTTGGTTGTTAGGGTTAGTAGGTCGTTGGGGGTTTTGAGGTTGTAGGTGGCGTTTGGGATATCTTGGTGTGATCCCCATGCTGCTCGGGCAAAACTGACCCCTGCTGAAGTTGCGCATTGTTCGTCGTAGACGGTGTCGCCAACGTAGACGACGTTGCCAGGATTCGCGCCCGCACGTCGGAGATATTCGAGCATGGGTGCGGGTGCGGGTTTATGTTCGGTTGTGTCTTCGACAAGGATGATGTGCTCAAAATACTTATCGAAACCAAGGGGTGCAATTTCTTTTGCGTATTCGTCGCGCGCACGTGAGGAGACGATGCCAAGTTTGCAGCCGCTATCGGCGAGCGTTGCGATGACTTCAAGCAAACCTGGAAACACGCTGATGGTGCTTTTAAAGCTGGCGGCAACTTGGCACCAGCGATCCAACGTTGCCTGCGAGTAGATCCCAAGTTTCTCAAGGGCATCCTTGCCGGGTATGCCGAGGGCAAAGTCAAGCTCGTGTCGGGGAAGCGTTTTGCTGGTCTCTTCTTGGACAATCTGGACAAGCGATGACAGAACGCTTTCTTCTGTATCTGCCAATGTCCCATCAACGTCAAATACGATATGGTCAAAGTGCTTCATATGATTGCTCCTCTCTGTTGTTTGCCTGCAAGTTTGATGCAGTGACAGAAGAAGGGCTAGCGGGATTTCTGCCTGGTGCTATCGAGATTCTGCCTCGCTGCTCGATAGCTCGAAGGAGTGCACCCCATTTGTTCTTTAAATACCTGGCCAAGATGGCTTGCTGTTATAAATCCGCATTGGCGCGCGACTGTCTGTACCGTTCTCGTGGTGTGTGCCAAAAGTTCGCAAGCACGGTTTATGCGGTATGCGCGTAGATATGCCGCCGGGGTCGTTCCTGCACAAGTTTCGATAATGCGGTAACACTCTCTTTCGCTTACGCCGGCTGCAGATGCCATCTGGGGCACATCTATAGCGGCTGCATAGTTTGCGCGGATAAAGTCCAGGATTGCCTTGAACTGTACGTCGCGGCTGGTCATCCAAGAGGCGCCGTCGGAAGAAAAGAGCGGTTCGGTCTTGGCGTTAATCTGAATCCAGAGCTCTGACAAACTATTTCGAAGCGCCATCTCGTTCTGCGGCTGTTGAAGGTCGTGGTTAAAGGAACTCTTTAGCAAATCGATAAAGGGCATATCGTCGGGGTTGGTGGGCGACCATTTGAGCACATCGACGCCTCGACATTGCAGCAAAGGATTGATATAGCGCTTTTGAAGGCGTCCCGCGGGATCGCCGAGCATCGACGGCTGAAAGATATGCAGCATTTGAATGGCTGGCGCCGAATTGGGTGATTGCAGCGTGCTGTGCAAAACGCCGCCGTTGATAAAGCCGGCGGACCCTTCCTCAAAGCGTACGTGCTCATGAGCCGCGTGCGTTCGATAGTCAATCGCTCCCTGCTCCATGTAGAAAAGCTCAACTTCGGAATGCCAGTGCCAGGGGACGGAATTGCCCGGATAGCGAGCGAATTCTGCGCGTTCGGCAATATAGGGCCAGTCATCGGCGGTCTCGGGAAACGCTTCCTCGCGTCCTCCGCGGTGCAATTCTATGTGATCCATGTTTCGCATGGCATCAGTATAAAGCGCGATGGGCTTAGATTGCTCTTGCCTGTTCGGGGAACGCCTTGTCTAGGGATGCTTGGAGCTTTTCGAACGATGCTCGCAAGTTGAGGTTCTGGTCGGTTGAGCGTTTTGCTTTTGTGGTGGGGGAGTCGAGGAGGCCATTTCTCTGTGTCGGGGGGAAGGAGAAAAGGTCTGCATGTGTTAGGGATGGCTGCTGTGTTGCGTCATTGGAAGAATGCATGCTTATGCGGCCTCCTCGATGTCCACCAAAAGGTTGCGCACGGGGTGTGCTGCTAGGTCCCGTGCGTTGGCAGTATTATGCCGCGGCTGCTGAAAAGAAGCGCTAAAGAAAGGCTTAACCTGGTTTGATGTTACGATGAAACTGCAGTTCAGAGGTATCGAGTAACACTCTTGAAAGGTTTTGAGCTTAAGGGCTTTCTAAGGTTTGTGACGTGGATGTGGCGCGGACGTGCGGAGCGTGTGAATGCTCGCTGTTAGCGCTGCGGCTCTGTGGCGCGCACCTGCTCGATGACCTTTTCCATCGTGGCGTCGATGCGGTCTTTTTTGAGTTCGCATTCCCAGATGGTTATGGGCGTCCAGCCCATTTGAGTGAGCGCTGCCACAGCAGCACGGTCGCGCTCGACGTTGCGACGGAACTTTGCCTCCCAAAACTCAACGTTGCGCTTGGGCTGGCTTGGGTTGCACTTGGGGCAGCGGTGCCAAAAGCAACCGTTGACGAAGATGGCGATCTTGCGGCCGGGGAAGGCGATGTCGGGCTTGCCGGGTACCTTCCATTCCAAACGATAGCCCGTAAGGCCCGCGGCCCGTAGGCGCTGACGTACGAGCAGCTCGGGCTTGGTGTTGGCGCGCTTGTTGCCCTTCATGGACTTTTTGATGGCGGCGCGACGGCGGACCAGTTCGCGCTCGTCAGCGGAGAGGTCCGAGGTATCGATGCCGTCGAGCAGGCCGGGCTTGGGACGCTTCTTGCTGCGGCGCTTAGGTGCGCGCTTGGGCTCGGTGGAGGGCTCGTCGGTCGCGGTGGCGTCGGCGTAGTTGGCAGTGCCGTTGGCCTCAAGCCGATCTTCCCTCAACTCAATCAGAGCATCGATAAGCCCTTTGTCGGCGGGCATCCACTCAACGGTGGCAAGCGAGGTGCGCGGAATCCAGCGGATATCGAGCTGGCGGTCGTGCTTCTGGGGCTCATCGGATTCATCGGCGAGCGAGCAGTAGTAGCACTCCATGGAGAGATGGAAATCGGGGTAGTCGTACTCAACGGTGTAGAAGTCACGCAGGTTGGTGACCTTCACCTGCAGCTCTTCCATGAGCTCGCGGCGCACGGCGTCCTCGGGCGTCTCGCCGCGCATGAGCTTGCCGCCTGGGAACTCCCAAAGTCCCCGCATGTCGCCATAGCCGCGCTGCACGGCAAGCAGCTCGTCAGATCCTTCCTTGCGAATGATCCCAGCGGCAACATGAACAGTCTTCAACAGGAGTCCTCTCTCAACATCAACAAGTGACAGGCTAGCTACCCGTACCTTACACAACGGTAAGGCAAGCGTAAGCCATATCGATGGTAGCCGACTCGGCTCCCTGCGACTATAGATGCCGTAGACTAATCGCAAGAAAGGACTCGGTATGCAAACCACGCACATGGCGACCCCGGTACTGGAGGTCGCGCATCTCGAAAAGGTATATGGAGCGCTGGGCAACGTGACCCGCGCGCTCAACGACGTCAACTTTACCGTCAACCGCGGCGAATTCGTCGGCATCATGGGAGCCTCGGGCTCGGGCAAGTCGACGTTGCTCAACTGCGTGTCGACCATCGATGCCGCCACGAGTGGCGCCATCCGCATCAACGGCCAGGATGTGACGCGCATGAAGCAGGCCAAGCTCTCGCAGTTCCGCCGCGAGGAGCTGGGCTTTATCTTCCAGGATTCCAACCTGCTCGATACGCTCACGGCACGCGAGAACATCGCCCTGCCGCTCACCATCGCCCGCGCAAACTCGGCAGAGATTTCGACCCGCGTGCAGGATGTGGCAGCGCGCCTGTCCATCAGCCAGGTGCTCGACAAGTATCCCTACCAGATGTCCGGTGGTCAGCAGCAGCGCGTTGCCGCGGCTCGCGCGCTCGTCACCGACCCCACTATGATTATGGCCGACGAGCCCACCGGCGCCCTCGACTCCAAAAGCGCTCGTCTGCTGCTCGAGAGCCTGGAGGCCCTGAATCGCCGCCTGCGCGCCACGGTACTCATGGTCACGCACGACAGCTTTGCCGCCAGCTACACGAGCCGTGTGCTGTTTATTCGCGACGGCAAGATCTTCACCGAGCTGCGCCGCGGCGATACCGACCGCCGAGAGTTCTTCGACCGCATTATGGAGGTCGTTGCCATGATGGGCGGTGAGGGCTCCGATGCTCTGTAAACTCGCTTGGGGCAACGTCCGCCGCGCCGGCCGCGATTACCTCGTCTACTTGCTGACGCTCACCCTAGGCGTCACGGTCTTCTATGCCTTTAACACCATCTCGATGCAGGTCGACATCGCCGGAATCGATGAAAAGGGCTTGGCGCAGGTAATGGGCAGCATGCTCGGCGACCTGACGTACTTTTTGGCCGGTGTCATGGCCTTTTTGATGGTGTATGCCAATAACTTCATCATGAAACGCCGCAAAAAGGAGTTTGGCCTGTACCAGGTGCTCGGCATGGGGCGCGGGCGCGTCGCCACGATCATGGCGCTCGAGACCGTGATAGTATCGGTCGTGGCCTTTGTCGTCGGCATTGTGCTGGGTGTGGGACTCTCCCAGCTCATGACGTTCTTTACGGCCTCGCTTTTTAAGACACAGATCGCCAATTTCCACTTCTTTTTCTCGGTGCATGCGTTCAACCTGACCCTTGCCTGCATGCTCGTAATGTTTGTGCTCACGCTACTGCTGAACCTTCGTGCCGTGCGTCGTACCAAACTCATCGAGCTTATGGGTGCCGAGCGTCGCAACGAGAGCATCAAGACACGCAACCCCTGGATCGCGATTGCCATCTTTGCCGTGGGCGTGGTGCTTGTGGGCGTGGCCTATTACCGTCTGCTACGTGATGGGTTCCCGCTAACCGCGACGGACAGCAAGCTGCAAGAGGCCATGAACCAGTTTGGTATTACGACCGCTATGGTTACCGTGGGCACCTTTGCCCTGTTCTGGGGACTCTCGGGCATGCTCATCAAGCTGCTGCAGAGCCTGCGCGGCGTGTATTGGCGCGGCCTCAACATGTTTACCGTGCGCCAGCTTGCGGCCAAGGTCAACACGGTGTGCTTTTCGATGGGCGTCATCGCGATGCTCCTGTTTTTGGCCATCACCTCGGTGACGTGCGGTATGTCGATTGCCAACGTGATGAACGAAAACCTGGAGCGCTATAGCCCTGTAGACGTGTCTCAGACGTATGTCTATTACACGCCCGATACGTTCGACTACTACAAAGAGTACGTCAATCCGTCTGATGAAGCCGATCGCATGGTGCCGGCCGATACAACGGTCGATTTGTACCCCGCATGGCACGGCAGGGACAGTTCGGCGGACAACAACGACGAGACCGGCAAGAAGGTCGATATCGCCGATGTTGCCGGTGAGCATGTGCAGATCGATTCGTATCTGAGTTACCCGTTTGGCGGCTCGAATCCTTCGGTGACCCCAAGTGAGATGTGCAAGATCATGGGCGAAAAGCTTCCCAAGGCGTTCGGGGGTAGCAATGCCGATACGATGGGTCTGTTTGTGACGCCGGCGAGCCAGTACAACAAACTGCGTCAGATGATGGGTGAGGAGCCGGTGCACATCGGTCACGACCAGTATCTGCTCACGTGTGATATGGGCGGCGAGCTGGTCGACCTGTACACCAAGTATATGGCTGGTGGCCATGCCCTTACCTTGGGCGGGCATACGCTCAAGCCCGCAACCGATAAGTCGGACGAAGATACGGCGGCCATCGCCAACTCGGCGATGGGCAGTAATCCGGGTACCGTCGTCGTTGCCGACGAGCTGTTGTCCCAACTTAATCTGCAGCCGTATTCCAGTAGCCTGCTCGTTAACTACAAACAGGGGATGGATACGACCGAGGCAGACGAGAGCATTAAATACACTCTGCTCGACGATCTGCTCGTTGACGGCAAGAAGCCGGGGTCGTGGGGAACCTTCATCACACGCTCCGAGATGTACACGCAAGCAGCGCAAATGAACGGTCTTATTAGCTACCTAGCCATCTACATCGGCTTTGTATTGGTCGTTGCATGCGCGGCGATTCTGTCGATCCAGCAACTCTCCAACGTGGCCGATGGCAGCCGCAGCTATCGTGTGCTGGCACAGATCGGCTGCGACGACCGCCAGATTCGCCATTCGGTGATGGCGCAGCAAGCGGTATTCTTCCTGTTCCCGCTGGCAGTGGGCCTAGCGCACTCCTTTGTGGCACTTAAGGTGATCATCGAGCTGGTGAGCATATTCGGAAATATGAGCATCGGCGGCACCGTGGGCCTCACCTGTGCGATCTTCCTGGCAGCCTATGGTGGCTACTTCCTGGTGACGCACCTCATGAGCGCCGGCATGGTACAAGCTGCCATCGCCACCCGCTACAGCGAGTAGCAGACGGGCAAAACCGTCGCAAAACCAACGCAAACAACCGCCGCGGAGGGAGTCGGCCCCCTTCCGCGGCGGTTTTTTGCCTTTCCGGTACGCCTCAGATGCAAGTGAGTAGACTTTTTTGGATCTGCCGAGCACATCGCGACAAATGCTCGGTAAAACCGCAGGTCAGCGCTGTGGCGATTTGGGGTGTGCTCGGCTTCCTGCAAGAAGTCTACTCACTTGGTTTTTGCTGCTAGAAGACCGCCGCGAGGGAAGGCAACTCCCTCGCAGCGGCCGACGTTTGTCCAGATAAAACCTGCCAAAATAAACCTGTCCCTTTTTGGCAGGTTATCGCTTCCAAAAGTGGAGGATCAACGTCGTGCGGTTTTGCTGCTCGGTTTTGACCAGGATGTTGTGGATGTGGGTCTTGACGGTGCCCACGGCAAGGAATAGCTCGTCAGCGATCTCTTGGTTCGATTTGCCCAGCACAACCAGACGCATAACTTCGGTCTCACGGTTGGAGAGCTTGTAGGCGTTGCGATAGAAGGGCATCTGCTCTTCGATGTGTCGATCAAGATCGCTGACGTTCTTTTCCTCGGGCGCCTCCTGCATGCGGATTGAAAGCACGTGGTAGGAGTAGATGATCAGCAGAATCGCAAAGTAGCAGGCAAAGACGTTTTCGCTAAAGTTGCGCTCGGACAGATATAGTTGCAGCCAAGAGGGCGCCAGACTCATGGGGACAATCAGAATGTTGTAGAAATCCTCGGCAACGATGCAACCGACCAGAATAGCGCCGATAATCAGGTGCTTTTGTTGGTTGTTAACGCGTGCCTTCAGCTCGACTTGTGTGCTCTTGCGTGCCGTCCAAAAGATATATAGCCCCACGAAAACAAGGAATACCTGACGCATCGTGTAGTAGAGCCATTGATGAATGGGGCCGTAGGGGACAGCGACGATAATCAGCAGCTCGCTCAGCAAGAACGTTGCGACGGGAATGACAAACTGCTTTTTTGAATGCTTGTCGAGCAAATCCATGGCAATGAGCCAGATAAAAGCTTGTGAAGCGGTCGCCACAAGGGTCCGCAACACAGGCATGGTAATTGAGTAATAGTCGCTGGCTGGAAAACTCTGGTTTTGCAACGTGTATTCAAAAAAGAAGATCTCGGTCATCTCGATGGCATAGCAAATAAAAACGCCGCTGCCATAGATAAAGAAGCGTCGACGAGACGAGGCATAGGCGGCAAGCGAAAGCACTGCCGTCACAATACAGATCACGAGTATCGCTAGGGTATAGAAGAACATCAGGGTGTTCATCTGCCACCGTCCCATCTCATTTCATCTATGGCCGAGCCCTGTATACCTTGTGGGATATAGACGTCTCAACCCTTCGTTCCATTGCGGATTAGGCGCCGAGATACAGCATAGCCGTATACCGTTCGCGGTTCTAGATAGTAAACCCCCTGCAAGCTGGCTACCTGCGGGTTTATATTGGTTTAGAGGGGATGTAACTCCGTGAACGGTCTTTAATCCCGAATAAACTAGGTAAAAATTGCATACGGGTGAATGATGGTCTTGTCAACACGAGGCGTGATGTTCGAGCGCCTCATAGCAATAGTCGGCACGACCGGCGGAAAGGAATCGACATGGCGCTGCCTAAGGATTTCATCGACACCAACGACTTCACCAAAGAGCAGATCCTGGCTATCGAGGATCTTGGCCTGGCAATGAAGAAGGCCATCAAGGTTGACGGCTATTATCCGCACCTGCTCCGCAACCAGAGCCTTGGCATGATCTTCCAGCAGGTTTCCACCCGCACCCGTCTTTCCTTCGAGACCGCCATGTGCGACCTCGGCGGCCATGCTCAGTTCTATGGCCCTGGCACCATTCAGCTCGGTGGCCACGAGTCCCTGGGCGACACCGCTCGCGTCATGGGCGACCTGCTCGACATCATGATGGCTCGCGTTGACCGTCACAAGGACGTCGTCGGCCTCGCCAAGGGTTCCGCTGTGCCCGTCATCAATGGCATGTCCGAGTTCAACCATCCCACGCAGGAGATGGGCGACCTCATGACCATGCTCGAGAACCTCCCCGAGGGCAAGAAGATCGAGGACTGCACCCTGGCCTTCATCGGCGACGCCACCCAGGTCTGCGTCTCCCTCATGTTCATCGCTTCCAAGGTCGGCATGAAGTTTGTCCAGTTTGGACCTAAGGGCCACCAGATCCCCGACGGCGGCCTACACGTTGGCACCGTCGAAGAGCGCGCCGAGTTCGGCAAGCAGATGATGGCCATCGCCGAGGAGAACTGCAAGGTCTCCGGCGGCTCTGTCGTCATCTCCGACGACATCGAGTGCATCAAGGGCGCCGACTTCATCTACACCGACGTGTGGTATGGCCTGTACGACGAGGAGGTCTCGGGCGAGAACTACATGGACGTGTTCTATCCCAAGTATCAGGTCACCATGGACATGATGAACTTCGCCGGCCCCAACTCCAAGTTCATGCACTGCCTGCCGGCCACCCGCAACGAGGAGGTCGTCGACGAGGTCATGGACGATCCCGAGCGCTCCCTGTGCTGGGTCGAGGCCGAGAACCGCAAGCACTCCATCCGTGCTCTCCTTGCCGCCCTGGGCAAGCGCACCCCGCTCAACGACGAGGGTGTCGAGTACTCCGCCAAGGCTGAGCTCCACGCCGCTCTCGAAGCTCTCGAGCAGCTCTAAGCCTTAAGCCTGCTAAACGCACGTTTGCGGGCGGCGGATGCTCGTCTCCTGTCGCCCGCTCACCGAGGCCCAAGCAATTGCCTTAATACCTTAGGGCCTCGGATCTGTCCAAGACTGAGCGAAGGAGCTCATCATGAGCGACGGAAAGAAAAAGCTTTCCTTTTTGACGGTCATTTCGACCATCATCTGCGTCGTCTTCGTTTGCGAGGCCGCCGCTCCTGCTGCTGCCATTGGCAACCAGCAGTTCTTCTGGTGGATCTTCCTGATCCTGACCTTCCTGCTTCCCTACGGCATGGTTGTTGCCGAGCTCGGTACCACCTATGACGGCGAGGGCGGCATTTACGACTGGGTACGCGATGGCCTGGGCGACAAATGGGGCGCCCGCATCTCGTATTACTACTGGGTCAACTACCCGCTGTGGATCGCCTCGCTGGCTACCATGTTCCCCGACATTTTGGGCATGGTCTTTGGCGTCGAGTTCAACTTGATCGCCAAGATGGGTATCGATCTTGCCTTTGTGTGGATCGTCTACCTCATGGGCCGCTCCAAGGCGGCCGACTCCGAGTGGGTCCTTAACGGCGGCGCCATCATCAAGGTCGCCGTCGCCGTTATCGTTGGCGCTTTGGGCATTTGGTATGCCATGGAGAACGGTTTTGCGAACGACATGTCCGCTGCCACCTTCCTGCCCGAGCTCACCAACACCAACGCTCTCGGCTACCTGTCGATCATCATCTTTAACTTCATGGGCTTCGAGGTCATCTGCACCATGGCCGACGACATGGCCGATCCCGCTCGCGATATCCCCAAGGCTATCATCGTCGGTGGCCTGTCCATCGCCGTGATCTACCTGTTCGCTGGCTTTGGCATCGGCGCTGCGGTGCCGGCCGATTCCATCGACCCCGACTACGGCATGATCGTCGCAGTCCAGACCATGGTGGGCGACTCCATGATCTTCAAGGTCATCTGCATTGCCTTCCTGATCACCCTGTTCGCCAACATGGCTGCCTGGTCCTTCGGCGTCAACTCTGTTGCTCGCTATGCTGCCGAGCACGGCAACATGCCCAAGGTCTTCGCCTCGATGATCTCGGATGACGACATGCCCAACGGCGCCAACCTGGTCAACGCCATCGTTGCCTCCCTGGTGCTGTGCCTGCAGCTCGTGCCCATCGACGCCATCTCCAACGGTGTCTTCTGGATGCTCTTCGGCACCTCCGTCGTCTTCCTGCTGCTCACCTATATCCCGATGTTCCCGGCGTTCCTCAACCTTCGTAAGAACGACCCCAACCGCGAGCGCATCTTCACGTTCCCGTTTAAGGGTGCCATGATGAAGGTCATGCTGGCCATCCCTTGCATCGAGCTGATCCTGGCCATCGTTGCAACGCTGATTCCGTTCTCAGTCGATGAGATTGGCGATAAGGTCCCGATGATCGTTATCTTCATCGTGCTTTTGCTTATTGGCGAGGTTGTCCGCGTCGTCAGTGCTAAGGGTCGCGAGACCGAGTACAAGGGTCTCACCCCCGAGCTGGCTGCTCAGCGCCTGGCTGAGGAGGCTGCCGAGGCCGAGGAGAACTAAAGCACCCGGATTCGGGGCTCCAACCCTCCTCGCGTACCAAAGTACGCTTCGTCGGGCTTGTCGCTCCCGACTCCGGGCACTCTAGCCTCTTCGGGGGCGTGCCCAAAGCGACAAATTTGCTAACCATTCCCTGGGGCGGGTGCGAGCGATAGCTCCGGTAACCACCGCCCGCCCCAATTTCTCTTTCGTATCCTTCGTGCGTATGTCTCCGCGCACTTGGCTACGTCGTCGCTCGCCGGTGCGACTCCGTGAAAACCGGTACCGGGCGCCCCGACCTTTGCCGGGGAACGGGCGCCTACCATCTCTTGGTTTTAGGCTGCGGGTAACCCGCCCGCAGCAAGCGATCGTTCGATTTGGAGGAAATCTTATGCGTACGATCACCGAGTCCGAGTCCACCCCCAAGGCCGACGGCTTCTTTATGCCCGCTGAGTTCGCCCCGCAGGATCGCGTGTGGATGGGCTGGCCCCACCGCACCGACACCTGGGCCCACGGCGCCAAGCCGGCTCAGAAGCAGTATGCCGCCATCGCCCGCGCCATCGCCGAGTTCACCCCGGTTACCATGTGCGCCAACCAGGTCGACTATGCCAACTGCAAGGCCGTCTTCGAGGAGGACGAGAACGTCACCGTCATCGAGATGACCACCGACGACGCCTGGTTCCGCGACACCGCCGCCACCTACGTCATCAACGGCAAGGGTGAGAAGCGCGCCAACCACTGGCACTTCAACGCCTACGGCGGTCTCGTCGACGGCCTCTATTTCCCGTGGGACAAGGACGAGCAGATCGCCCTTAAGATGGCTGAGCTCTCCGGCTGCCGTCGCTATCGTCCCGATGACATGATTCTCGAGGGCGGCTCCATCACCGTCGACGGCGAGGGCACCCTTGTCGTGACCGACCAGTGCCTGCTTTCCCCGGGCCGCACCTGCTCTGCGGTTCTGGAGGAGGAAGAGGATCCCGAGTCCATCTGGCCCAAGTACCACAAGAAGTTTGAGCCCTGGAGTGAGGAGCTTCGTGCCTACATGGACGAGCACCTCAAGGATTACCTGGGTGTCGAGAAGGTCATCTGGGTCAAGGAGGGCATCGACCCCGAGGAGACCAACGGCCACATCGATGACGTCGCTACGTTCATCGCCCCGGGCGTCATGGCCTGCATCTGGACCGACGATCCCGAGTATCCGTTCTACGAGCAGTGCCACGCTGCCTACGAGACCCTCTCCAACGCCGTTGACGCTAAGGGCCGCAAGATGAAGGTCTACAAGCTCTGCATGCCCGTGAACCCGCTGTTCATGGACCAGGCTTCCTGCGACACCATCGACGCCGACGAGAACGCCGAGCCGCGCGTCCCCGACGAGCCGCTGATCGCCTCTTACATGAACTACCTGGTCACCAACCACGGCGTTATCGTCCCGCAGTACGGCGACGAGAACGACCAGCTGGCCGTCGACACGCTCCAGAAGATCTACGACGAGGTCTGGGGCGAGGGCGTCTACAAGTGCGTCGGCGTTCAGTCCGAGCAGGTCGTCTTCGGTGGCGGCAACATCCACTGCATTACTCAGCAGGAGCCGTCCGCTTAATCGTCTGACTTTCCGAGGCACCCCATCTCGCCGCTCAAACCGTCGCTCGCGTACCAAAGTACGCTTCGCTCCTCTTTCGCGGCGACCTGGGGCACCTCGAAAACCCAGCCGATCAATCGGACAATCGGCGAATCGAACCATCTTGGGGCATTGATGGTCGGCTTGCCCGATGTCTTGGTCGGTTGGGTTTTCTTTGGGCACTCCGTTGCCTCCACTTCGGAGTGCCCTTTTCTTTGATTGAGTACGCGTCTGGCCTGGGATTTTTTGCGGGTTAGGCCAATTGTTCGCTTGAATTTCCCAGGTCAGACGCGTCTTCAATTGCCGAAAGTTATCGGTCGTGAACGCGACCGTTTTGATCGGAGTATCTATGTACCAGCGTATCGTTATCTACACGCGCCTGTTCCGCGAGCGTTGGTCCAACAATTGCATCCTCTCTTCTCTTTGGGATGGCACCTGCACCGGTGACGCGGCCTGCAACCCTACCTTGGGCTGCGCCTTCGGTACAGATGCCATCCTTTTTGCTGTAGGGGGAGCGTGTCGTGGCAGGTAAAAAGTTCTCCCTGTTCGAGGTCATCCTCTCGGTTATCTGCGTTGTCTTTACCATCGAGGCGGCCGCTCCGGCATCTGCCATGGGTAACGTGCAGTTCTTCTGGTGGATCTTCCTCATCATTACGTTTTTGCTTCCCTATGGCCTGGTGGTGGCCGAGCTCGGTACGGCGTTTGATTCCGAGGGCGGCCTGTACGATTGGGTTCGCCTGGGCTTGGGCGACCGTTGGGGCGCCCGCTGCTCTTGGTGCTACTGGGTTAACTTTCCGCTGTGGGTGGCAAGTATCGCCTGCATGTTCCCCAGTGTCATTAATGCGGTGTGGGGTATCGAGTTTTCACTCGGGATCCGAATCGCCATCGAGATTGTCTTTGTGTGGGGCGTCACGGTCATGGCAATGCAGCCGGTGGCCGAGGCAGATTGGGTCATGGACGGCGGCGCCGTCATCAAGGTGCTCATTACCGCTGTGGTGGGAATCGTCGGCATTTGGTTTGCCTGCAATAACGGCTTTGCCAACGACATGTCGTTTAAGACCTTCATTCCAGATCTGGGCGACACCAATTCGTTGACGTACCTATCGATTATCCTGTTCAACTTTATGGGCTTCGAAGTGGTCGCGACCTTTGCCAGCACGATGAAGAACCCGTCGCGTGATATCCCCAAGGCGGTTATTGCCGGTGGCGTGGCCATTGCGGCGATCTACATCATCTGTGGCATTGGCATTGGAGCCGCGGTTCCCACCGAGCAGCTTTCACTCGATTCGGGCATTGTGGACGCAGTCGCCGCTATGGTGGGGCGCACCCACCCGCTGACGATGGTCGTGGGCGTGGCCTTTTTGGTGACGCTGTTCGCCAATATGATCTGCTGGAGCTTTGGCGTCAACAACGTAGCGAGCTATGCCGCGCGCCATGGCAACATGCCGCGTCCCTTTGCGTTGGTGTCCAAAAAGACCGGCATGCCCAACGGCTCGGCGCTCATTAACGGCTGTTTTGCCAGTCTGATGCTGCTGCTCCAGATTCCGCTGGGTGAGGGTTCCGACGTCTTTTGGGTTTTCTTCTCGATGAACGTCGTCTTTCTGCTCATGAGCTATATCCCCATGTTCCCAGCGTTTTGGCGTCTGCGCAAGCACGATAATCGTTCGCGTGTGTTCCGTGCGCCTTTCGAGGGCAAGGTGCTCGCGGTGGCGCTTGCGATGCCGGTGGTAGAGCTCGTGCTTTCCATTGTTGCGACAATCGTGCCGCTTAACAGCTCGCCCGCCGAGATGTCAAAGTTGCCGATCCTCATGGGTGTGGTGATCGGCGTGTTGCTGGGCGAGGTTTCGCGCCTCATATCGCGCCGCGGCCGCAGCATCGACAATCCCGGCGTTGGCGCATAGGGGTCAGGTTATTTTGCACCAAAACAGTAGCGCCGCGAGTTACGCAGCGCTTGGTGCATCTTGGATTACTGTTCGCGGTGCTCGGGATCGGAAACGAGCTTAGGCGCAAAGTAGGGGACGTGGCCCAGGTACGGGCGGCTGTCCGAACGCTCCTCGGCGATGCAGGGGACCTCATCGTAAGTAAGTGAGTCGCTCAGGTGGGCGATGGCCTTGGCGGCAGGAGCGACGAGCATCTTGAGCGGTGCGATAGGCGCCATGGCATCTCCTTTCATCGGTGAGACACAGCTTGTTTATCTAAACGATACAGTACGTTTAATCGGTGAGTCTAATCTTGCGGCAAAGAATCTGTCAACATCCTCACGGCATCTAGACAGGGGAGGCGGGCATGAGTTTCGCGTTCTATATCTACACCATGATTATCATGGGTGTGGCTCTGGTGACCAGTGCCGTGGCATTGGTGGTTTGGCTCATGACGCACCGTCGCGACAGCCTAGTGGCCGCGGCGGGCTTTTTGCTCTACATGCTCGATATGTCGGTCATCTTTTTTGACGAGTACACTCGGCTCAAATATGACTACGCCGTTACCTTTAGCGAGCCGCTGCAGCACCCCTTGCTGCGCTGCGTGCTCGGTATTGCCATCTATGCTTGCATTGTGCTGTGGATGTTTGCACGCTTGCGCAAAAGGCCGACGTCGCGCATGCTCGGGCTCGCTATCGTGCCGTTTTCAATCTTGCAATTGCTGCTGGTGCCTCGCAGCGGCGCTGCCGGAGAGATGCAGCAGTATCTCTTTTGGCTCACGCGTGACCTGGGCAATGTAGGATGTCTTGCCTATGCCGCCTGGCATTACCGGTGCAGAGCCACTCGTGTTGAGAAGCTGGACCTCGACCGCTCAAAGCTCTTTTGGAAGGTGGCACTCGTTCTTGCGTTTTGCGTAATCGCCGAGGACACCTACATGATCTTGTTCTGCCACCCCGACTTTCAAAACCCCGTCATCAGCCTCTTTTTGTGGTATCTGTCCGAGCGCAATATCTCCGAAAACGTGCTGCTCGTGGTATGCGCGGCTCAGCTTTTTTGCCAGTTTAGCCATATCCTGCGTGTGTATGCCCGTCATCCGCGTGCCGATGAGGACGTGGCGGCCGAGAGCGCAAGCTCTGAGGACGACCTCGCATCGCGTGTGGTGATTTATGCCGACGCCCATAAGCTGTCACGGCGCGAGCAGGAAGTGCTCACACTGGTGCTGAAGGGCAACGACGCCCAAAACATCGCCAGCGAGTTGGTCATCAGCCCTGGCACGGTCAAGGCACACTTGCATCGCATCTACGTTAAAAGCGGTGTCTCCAACCGAGATGACCTCATAGATACCTTTTGGCGTTCCTAGCCCTATTCTTCCTTGCATGCGGGTCTTGCCGTGTGGGCGGGCACGCCGTTGGGCGTAATGACGCGGTAATAATCTCAGACAATAAACCTGCAGGTAAAGCGTGTAAACCTGCTTAAACTGACCGTTTGCGGTCCCTGGCCTTGGCATGGATTTGCCCCTGTGTATCAATGGGTGTAGCGCGAAGCCGCGGACGTGGGACAGACGTCCGAGCACGGCTTGTAGGCACGCGCCGATGCGGGAGCGCTACGCTCCCAACCGAGTGCCCACGCGGGCGGTGCGTCCGCGTTGCAACCAAAGATGCCTGAGGAGGCTCACATGGACAAGGCTGATGTAGTTATCAAGAGCAACGCCGTTTTTACCGGCGATGGGCTCGAGCCGTTTAAGGGCGGCGTTGCCGTGCGGGGCGATAAAATCGTTGCCTGCGGTGACGATGCCCACCTGGCACCGTTTATCGGTCCCGATACCGAGGTGCGCGACTTTGGCGACCAGCTCGTCATGCCCGGCCTGATTGACTCGCACACGCATTTTGCCCAGGGCGCGTTCATGACCGACCCCGATTTTGCCGTCAACCTCATCGACTGCACCAGTTTTGAGATGGCGATGGAACGTGTCGTGGCGTTTGCGGTCGACCATCCCGATAACGAGTGGATCCTGGGCTGCCAGATTATCCAGTTCCAGTGGGATGTCCCCGAGATGCCCACAGCCGCGATGATCGATGAGTACATCTCGGACCGCCCGGTCTTTCTGCAGCAGGTTGACCTGCATACCTTTAGTGCCAATACCTGCGCCATCAACAAGGTGGGAGTAACTTCGCAGACGCCCGATCCCGCAGGCGGCAAGATCCTTAAGGATGCCGAGGGCAATCTGACGGGCGTGTTTTCCAACAACGCCGGCGTCTTCTTTATGGACGAGGTCTACGACCCAGCGCCCGAGGTTGTTGACGCGTCGTTTGCAAAAACCGCCCGGCGCGCCAATGCCCTGGGAATCACTACGGTCGGCATGGTCAATCCTACGTTTGTGAGCATGGAAAACCCGTATGCGGTGTTGGCAGGTCTTAATGCCAAGGGCGACTTGCCACTGCGCGTGTTCCTGTACACCGATCTGTTCGAAAACGAGTCCTTAACGCTCGAGCAGATCAAGGAGAAATACGCCTTCTCGGGTACGCAGGTCGAGTGGCACGGCTTTAAGCAGTTTCTTGATGGCGTGTGCTCCGACCACACCGCTTGGATGCTTGAACCCTATTCCAACGCGCCCGATACCTGCGGTGAGCCCGCGGAGGATCCAGAGCGCATCCGTGCCGCCATTGTCAGGGCGCAGGAATGGGGCGTTGACACGCGCGTCCATACGATCGGCGATCGCTCGGTGCGTTTTGTGCTTGATTGCTTTGAGGAGGGCGAGCGCTTGCATGGTAAGCGGGGTTGCCGCCACTCCATGGAGCACAACGAGACGGTTGAGCCCGAGGATCTGCCGCGCTATGCCGAGCTGGGTATATGCCCTGGTATGCAGCCGTGGCACATGCTGCTCGATATGGCTGACCTTGCCAAGGACGATGCCGTGGGCCCCGAGCGTGCTGCGCTTTCGTGGCCCCTGCATAGCCTGCTTGCCAGCGGTGCCGTGGTGCACCTGGGCAGTGACTTCCCCGTTGTGGGCTTGGAGCCCATGGAGGAGGTGTACGGCGCGGTCTTCCGCATGCTCGAGGACGGCTCCAACCCAGAAGGGTGGTTCCCGCAGGAGCGCATCACCATGGCCGAGGCCCTGCGCGCCTACACCTACGGCAGCGCCTACGCCATGCATGCCGAGGATCGCATCGGTACGCTCGCATGCGGCAAACAGGCTGATATCTGTGTGCTCGACCGTAACCTCTTTGACTGCGAACCGGCTGAGGTCCTCGAGGCCACGGCGTCTCTCACGATGATTGCCGGCAAGGTGGTCTACGAGGCCTAGCGGGGCTGCTGCATCGCTGGGCGGTGCCGCAGCCTGTGCGTGCCGCCCATCCATTCATGCATCCATTCATCAATCTCTCATGGAAAGGGGAGAACAATGGCAGAAGAAACGACCGCCGCTGTTGAGGAGGAGCGTGAGCTTGCCTCGCAGCCGATTCCCGGCCTGGTGCGCAAGTACACCATCATCACCGGCCAGGGTATGCTCGCCCAGATTATCATGGTGGTCCTTGAGGGCCTCGTGATGGGTTGGGGCCTGGGTGCACACGGCCTGGCCTGTGTTTCGATCATCATGTCGGTCGAGTACATTAACCTGGCCTTTGGCAACCTGTTTGGCACCGGCGTGCCCGCCGTGGTGGGCAACCTTTTGGGTGCCGGCGACATTAAGGGCGCCAGCAAGGCGTTTAGCCAGGGTTTTTGGCTTACCACGATTGTGAGTGTGCTGCTTGCTGTGGTGATGGCTGTGTTTACCGAGCCCATCTGCGCATTCTTCGGCGCCACGCCCGACATCATGGCCGATACCGTTGCCGGCGTGCGCACCTTCTCCGTGCTGCTGCCGCTCACGGTCATTGGTCAGATGGTCACCGCCGTCATGCGTGTGGACGAGAAGGTTCAGATCCAGGCCAACCTCATGACCGTGTCTGCCATCGTCGCTATCTGCTGGCTTGCGCTTTCCACGTTTGTGCTCAAGCTTGGCGTTATGGGAGCTGGTGTGTACTACGGTCTTTCCATCGGTATCTGGGCCATCGGTATCTTCTGGTTCATCGGCGGTAAGAAGTCGCAGCTCCAGATCAGCGCCGCCGACCTCAAACTCGACATGGCCATCTGCGGCCAGATCATCAAGATTGGTTTCCCGTTCTTTTTGGTGCAAGCTGCCACGTTCATCTTCAACACCGTTGCCAACTCGTTGCTTGGCCAGCTCGGCGGCGACATGGGTTCGCTCTACATCGCGGCCTTTGGTGTGATCAACGGCTACATCCTCTACATTACCATGATGGTCGCCCAGTGCTTCTCGTACGGCCTGCAGCCCATTGCCGCCTTCAACGCCGGCGCCAAGGCGTGGGCGCGCCTCAAGGAAACGCTCTCCTGCACGCTTAAGTACCAGGTCGTGACGCTTGCTGCGGTGTCTGCTGTGCTATGGGTGGCCGCAACGCCGGTCTGCGCCTTTTTTGCTGGTAGCGATCCGGCGCTCGTCGAGGTTGCCGCCAACGCCACGCGCATCGTTATCCTGGCCGTGGCCCTGGGCTATCTTGCCATGACCATGTCGATGTACTTCCAGGCGGTTGAGAAGGTGGGTATCGCCACGTTCACCGGTCTGCTCCGCTACGTGATCTGCTCCGTGCCGCTTATGTACCTGCTTGGCAACATGATGGGCGTTCAGGGTGTCTGGTTTGCCTTGGTGGCGGCTGACGCCATCACTGGTCTTATCTCCATCGCCCTCGCCGTCCGCGAATCCAAGCGACTTGCCACGCTCTAGACTCGGACACGGCCGGCCCGCGATAGTCGAATAAGTCAACTCGCCTGCAAGCCACCACAATGGGGACAGTTCCCATTGTGGTGGCTATTGTTATTTAGGGTCTGAGATTTCGGCTCTATAAATAACGTTTTTGAACTGGGCTACTAAAAGATTGTGGAAAACACTACTACAAGATTATGGAAAACGCTACTGCAAGATTATGGCAAATGATACTATACGATTATGGTAACAGCGTTATAAGGGGCGTTGATATGGCCGAGTACATTAACAGGGATTTGCATGAGTTGCTCATTCGCATGGCGGGTTGGTTTCCTGTTGTGTCGTTGACGGGGCCTAGGCAGAGCGGTAAGTCTACGCTGGTTAGGCATGCCTTTCCCGACTATTCCTATGTCACGCTTGAGGACCCCCAAACGAGGCGCGCGGCCTTGGAGGATCCGGTGAGTTTTATCCGCAACCGAAAGGGCGGACTCATCATCGATGAGGCGCAATACGCCCCGGATTTGTTCTCGATGATTCAGGTTGTTTCGGATGAGCGGGGAGACGCCGGTCAATACATCCTTACGGGATCGCAAAACTTTTTGATGATGAAAAGCATCGGCCAGTCTCTTGCCGGGCGAGTCGGGATCTTAAAATTGCTGCCATTTTCGTTTCGAGAAGCGGAGAGGGGCCAGCAGGGGCAGTTGGAAGTGGATTTGTTTGCGCTCGAAGGGGGATACCCTCGCCTGCGTTCCGCCGGAATGCCGTCCTCGGTTTATTTCCCCAGCTATATTGATACCTATGTTGAGCGCGATGTTGTGGGCTTGCTTGACGTGCGCAATAAAGCAGAGTTTCATAAGTTTCTGTCCATAATTGCCCAGAGCGCCGGTGCTCTCATTAATATATCTTCGCTTTCTCGAGATACGGGTGTGAACGTATCGACCATTAAAAGCTGGTTGTCTATCCTGGAGCAGAGCTACCTGACGTTTTCACTGCAGCCCTATTATGCAAATGCCAGGAAACGTTTGACTAAAACGCCCAAGCTTTATTTTTACGACACGGGGCTGCTCTGCTACTTGCTCAAAATTGGATCACTGGAGCAACTTTTGGAGAGCCCTTATCTGGGGGCAGTTTTCGAAAACCTCATCGTTTCCGAAACGGCGAAGAGCCATCTCAACGTGGGCGAGAATCCCGAGTTGTATTTCTATAGGGACGACGGCAAGCGAGAAATCGATTTGCTCGACTGCACAAACTCAGGGAGTCCCAAGGCTATCGAAATAAAATCATCCAGAACGTATCACGATAAGTACGCCCGCCATTTACAGGCTGTATGCGATGAGATCGACATTGCAAAAGATGCGCGCTATGTTGTGGCCCGCGTGGATTCAACGTATGAGTCGAAAGACTGTAGCGTGGTCTCGGCGCGTGATTGGCTTTTGCGATAACAAGTTCGGCGTATTAACAACTGCCGCGAAGAGGATCGGACCCCTTTCGCGGCGGTTTTTTGCCGATCCGGTGCGCCTCAGATGCAAGTGAGTAGGCTTTTTTGGATCTGTCGAGCACACCGCGACAAACGCTAAATAAAACCGCAGGTCAGAGCTGTGGCGTTTTGGAGTGTGCTCGGCCTCCTGCAAAAGGTCTACTCACTTGGTTTTTCGGCGAGAAGGCCGCCGCAAGGGCAAGCAGCTCTCCTCACGGCGGTTGGCGTTTGCCCAGATAAAACCTGCCAAAATAAACCTGTCCCTTTTTGGCATGTCCCTTTTGGCGCGGCTGATTGGTTTGGGCTGTTTTGGAGAAAGCCCATGAGGCGGCACTCAGGCTAATCCTGCGTGTCGCCTCCGTACATGTAGACGATAAAGCCGTCGCCGGTGTCTTGGCTGTGATCCTCCAGGATGCGTTTCATGTTGAGGTGCTCGTAGAACTGCCAGTCAGAGTTGCAGTCGCTCATCAGGAAGAACTTGGTGCACCCGGCTTTGGCGAGTTCGGCGCGCGCAAGGTCGATGAGCTCGCGGCCGAGTCCCTTGCCCTGCCACTCGGGCACAATGATGATCAGGTTGAGCTGGCCCTGGGCATACTCGTCGCCCGTGGCGGCAAAGCGATCGGCCGTGGCCTTTTCGCGACTGTCGCCAAAGAGCGAGCCCTCGAGTTTGGCATCGGCGGTCTTTGCCATCTCGGTTGCCTGGGCGAACATCTCGTCGTAGCAGGGTACCCACGTGGGGTTGGTACGCGGCTTGCCGTCCTCGAAGATACCGATGCAGCAGGCGGCGATAATGCGGCCCTCTGCCTCGGCGACGAGCGCGATGGGGGAGCGCTGCAGCTGCATGGCAATGTTGAAGCGCGCGCAGAAATCGGCAGCTTCGACGTCGCCGCGGTTGCGCAGCGTGTTGCACCACAGCTGGTTGTAGATGGCGGCGATGCCAGCCAGGTCGTCGAGCGTGGCGGCGCGCAGGGTTACGTTGTCAAGGCTCATGGAGGCTCCTTCCAAGGTGGGTCAGGCCACCTCTGAGTGTGACATGGGCGCACCGCTGCCGCATCAACCATTCGGTAGACGAGCTTCGATCTCTCGGGGACGGAGGAAAAGGGGCCACGAGCGAGGATTTTCGGACGCTTGCTCGACGAGAGTGGATAATCTCCCACTTTTAGCGCGAACATAGGTCAAAAACGGGAGATTATCCACTCTCGTGGTAGCGCGCAGAGATGTGGTGTAAGAGGCGGGGCATGCCCCGCCTCCGCCC